>NZ_JBHXLC010000018.1:0-92537 GCF_042721555.1 Gottfriedia sp. NPDC058432 | reverse complement strand
CCGATTCTGAAGAAAGAAACACATTTACCAGTAGTAGTAGATGTTACGCATTCTACTGGTCGTAAGGATTTGCTATTACCAACAGCAAAAGCAGCCCTAGCAATTGGAGCAGATGCAGTAATGGCAGAAGTACACCCTGATCCAGCAGTTGCTTTATCAGATTCGGCTCAACAAATGAATATTCCACAATTTGAAGAATTTATGTTTGAGTTAAAAGACTTCCGTGCAAAGCTTCAATCATAAGTAAAATTATCTAAAAAAGATGACGGTGAATGCTTTGAAAAAACGACCTTATAAATGGTACAGGAATAATCAGAGACTCAAATACTTTAGCAATGAGAATGACGAAAAATAATTGAATATGATAAAAACTAATTACAACATTAGATGAGCTTTCTCGGTACAGTCTTTAAGCTGTAAAGAGATTTCATCCGATTTTTTCTTGATTTAAAATATTAATAAAAAAGATTGCACAATCAAATGCTGAGCATTAGGTTTTTCTACTGAATAATTCATTTTTTTGTTAAAAAATCAAAAAAGTGCCGGAATATGGCTCTCTTTTTATATTAAATTCAGAATAGGTTGTGCTATAGTAGTAACTAATTAATTTTAAACTTACATAAAGAGAAGGTGTTGAAATGCGTTATTTAACAGCAGGTGAATCACATGGTCCACAATTAACTACAATTATTGAAGGCGTTCCAGCAGGCTTACCAATTTTAGCAGAAGAAATAAATGTTGAACTTCGTAGACGTCAAGGTGGATATGGAAGAGGGAGAAGAATGCAGATAGAAAAGGACACTGCTCAAATTACTAGCGGTGTTCGACATGGTTATACTTTAGGCTCTCCAATCGCACTGGTTGTTGAAAATAACGACTTTAAACATTGGACTAATATTATGGGTGCTGAACCTTTAGAAGATTTAGAATACGAAGGAAAAAGAAGCATTACAAAACCAAGACCAGGGCATGCCGATTTAAATGGAGCTATAAAATATGGTTTTAGAGATGTACGAAATGTTTTAGAGCGATCTTCTGCTCGTGAAACAACTGTACGTGTAGCAGCTGGTGCGGTGGCAAAAAAATTGTTGAGTGAGCTAGGTATCACAATTGCAAGCCATGTAATTGAAATTGGTGGAGTTAAAGCGAAGAATTTAGACTATAAAAATGTAGAAGACTTACATAATAGAGCTGAAAACTCAGAAGTAAGATGTATAGACGCAGAAGCTACAGAAAATATGAAAACATTAATTGATGATGCAAAGCAAAATGGCGATTCAGTTGGTGGGATTGTAGAAGTTGTTGTTGAAGGTATGCCAGCTGGTGTTGGTAGCTACGTTCATTATGACAGAAAACTTGATTCAAAAATTGCAGGTGCAATTGTAAGCATTAATGCCTTTAAAGGTGTTGAATTCGGAATCGGGTTTCAAGCTGGATCCTTACCTGGTAGTGAAGTTCATGATGAGATTGCATATTCAGAAGAACAAGGCTACTACCGATTAACGAACCGTGCAGGCGGTTTTGAGGGCGGTATGACAACAGGTATGCCTATTGTCGTTCGAGCAGTAATGAAGCCAATCCCGACGCTATACAAGCCGTTACAAAGCGTTGATATTGAAACAAAGGAAGTTTATGAAGCAAGTATCGAACGTTCAGATAGCTGTGCTGTTCCAGCAGCAAGTGTAGTAGCAGAGCATATTGTTGCTTGGGAAGTTGCAAAAGCAGTTATTGAACAATTTGAATCAGATCAACTTGAGCGTTTAAAGCGTAATATTGAAGATTTCCGTGAGTATGCGAGGAGGTTTTAATGAATGCGATAACTGTCAAAACAAGCTCTAAACAATATGATGTTTGTATAGGGTTTGGAGTATTGAGTCAACTACAATCAAAGTTGGATAGCTTAGTACCTAAAGTTTCAAAGATATTAATCATTACAGATGATCAAGTTGCTCCACTTTATCTAGAGCAAGTATTACTAAATTGTAGTAAAGCAAATAAAGTTGAACACTTTATCATTCCACATGGTGAAAAAAGTAAGAGTTTTGCTATGTACGAAAATTGTTTAACCTATTGTTTTGATGTCCAATTAGATCGTAATAGTTTAATAATTGCTTTAGGTGGAGGAGTAGTTGGTGATTTAGCAGGATTTGTTGCAGCTTCTTATATGCGTGGTATTCGTTTTATCCAATTACCGACTACTTTACTAGCCCACGATAGTGCTATAGGTGGTAAAGTCGCTATAAATCTTCCAAAAGCTAAGAATATAGTTGGCGCATTTTATCAGCCGGAACTAGTTTTGTATGAATTAAACTTTTTATCTTCTTTGCCAATTGAGGAATGGAGATCAGGTTTTGCTGAAATTAGTAAGGAAGCTATGATTTCTTCTACCGACAATTTGAATTGGTTAATGGATAATATTCTTTCACTTGAAAATTTAGATGATGCGTTAATTGAAAAATGTGTGACAATGGGGATAAGTGTAAAAAATGAAATTGTCTCCAAGGACGAAAGAGAAACTGGTGAAAGAGCATTTTTAAACTTAGGCCATACTCTTGGGCATGCGATTGAAGCTTATTTAGGTTATGCGAAAACAACTCATGGTGAGGCTATTGCATTTGGAACCTTATTTTCAATCTATTTGAGTGAACAGTTCTTTGAGGTTGACTTAAAGTTTAAAGAAATTGTAAATTGGTATAATCGATTGAATTATCCTGTTTATTCAAAATTAGAATTAGAACCTATTGTAAATCTAATGAAACAAGATAAGAAAAATATAGATTTGAAAATAAAATATATATTATTAAAAAGTTTTGGGAATCCAGTGATTTGTGAATTAGACGAAAACTTTATAAAAGAAAGTTTAGATAGTTTTTTTAAACAAATAATTTCATAATACTTATCTGAAAATGGTGTTTTGATCAAATGTTAAATCAAAATATCATTTTCTTTTTCTAAATTAGACTAATTGAACATTGAAAATGAAAAACATAGGACAATTCGTCGAATAGAATTTCAGAGAAAAAAAAGGTTTGATTTAATAAAAAATGGAATGTAAATACATATAGAAAGGTTAGACAAGGTGACTATGATGAGAAATACCCAGTTAGAAAAAATCCGTTTAGTTGGTGATGTGACAATTCCAGGAGATAAATCAATATCTCATAGAGCAATTATGTTTGGATCACTAGCGAAAGGGACTACAAAAATTACTAACTTTCTATTAGGTGAAGATTGTTTAAGTACGATTGCGTGTTTTAGAAAATTAGGTGTACAAATCGAAGTATCAGAAGATGAAGTAGTCGTTTATGGTAAAGGAATTGAAGAACTCAAAGAGGCACACGAAGTACTTGATGTAGGAAATTCAGGAACAACAGCAAGATTAATGATGGGAATATTAAGTGGTTTACCATTCCATTCAGTTATTATTGGTGATGAATCAATTGGTAAAAGACCAATGAAACGTGTTACAAAACCTTTAAAAATGATGGGAACTTCTATAGATGGACGTGAAGACGCTACATATACACCTATTTCTATTAGAGGAGGTTCACTGAATAGTATTTCTTATGCTTCTCCTGTTTCAAGTGCACAAGTTAAATCTTCAATTTTATTAGCTGGTTTATTTGCAAAAGGTACAACGACTGTGACTGAACCGGAAAAGTCTCGTGACCATACTGAAAGAATGCTAAAGGCATTTGGTTGTGAGTTAGAAGTTGATGGGAACAAAGTCTCAATTAATGGAAACCAAGAATTAACTGCAACAGATGTTATTGTTCCTGGGGATATTTCATCAGCAGCATTTTTCTTAGTAGCAGGGTCGATTGTTCCAAATAGCGAAATCTTGTTAAAAAATGTAGGGGTGAACCCTACTAGAAAAGGGATATTAACTGTTTTAGAAAGAATGGGCGCTAATATAACATTAGAGGATGAAAATGTTGTAAACGGAGAACCAATTGCGAATATTCGAGTGAAATCATCGAATTTAAAATCAACTGTAATCGGTGGGGCTGAAATTCCTACTTGTATCGATGAGTTACCGATCTTAGCCTTAGCAGCAGCTTTAGCAGATGGAGAGACCATTATTAAAGATGCTGAAGAGTTAAGAGTAAAGGAAACGGATCGTATCCAGACTGTTGTAACAGAACTTACAAATCTTGGTGTAAGCATTGAAGCAACAAAAGATGGTATGATTATACAAGGAAATAGTTCTTTAATAGGTGCGAATGTAAATTCACATGGTGATCATCGAATGGGAATGATGCTTTCAATTGCTGCATTACTTGCTAAAGGTGATACAATTATTGAAAATACGGAATGCATAGCTGTATCTTTTCCGAACTTTAAAGAGCAATTAAATGAATTAATTAAGTAGTCATATGAGGTGTAAGAATGAGTTTATACGAAGCTGTTCAGTTAATAGAGAACGGTCATACCGAAAAGGGATTGGATTTATTAAGAAAGAATTTAAAAACTGCAAACGATGAAGAAAAATACGAAGCAGCACTTCTTTTTCAATCATTAGGATTTGTAGAAGATGCGAAAAATCTCATTGAAGATTTAGTTTACTTATACGATGACGACGATGATCTTAAAATAATGTATGCAGAAATATTGTTGGATCTAGATTTAGAAGACGAAGCTTTAGAAATTTTACTTGCAATAAAAGAAGATAGTGAGAGTCGAGTTCAAGCACTATTATTAATGGCTGATTTATATCAAGTTCAGGGTCTTGATGAAGTAGCTGAACAAAAATTATTTGAAGCCAAAAGAATTTTACCTAATGAACCTGTAGTAGATTTTGCATTAGGGGAGTATTATTTTAGTAAATATGATTATAAAAAAGCAATACCATTTTACGAAAAACTCAACTATCAAGAAATTGAAGTAAGTGGAGTAAATAAAGATTTAAGACTTGCTGAATGTTTAAGTGCTGAAGGTGAATGGGAAGATGCAATTTCCTATTATGAAAAAGGAATTCAGAAATCAAAAGACTTCCATACGCTATTAGGATATGGCATAACGCTATTTCAAGCTGAACGCTATGCAGCCTCTATTCCAGTATTCGAAGAAGCAATCTTCTTTGATCCTGAATATTTGGTAGCACATTTATGGTTAAGTAAGGCGCATGACCTTGAAGGTCAATTTCAAGAAGGATATGATATATTACAAAAAGCTTTACTAGTTGATGAAACGAATGTAGAATGCCTTTTATCAGCAGCTAAATTAGCTCGTAAAATGAAAAATTTAGAAGCAAGTAAGAAACATTTACAGGAAGCATTAATTTATGATCCTTCGCTAATTGAGGCAGTTCAGTTATTAGTCGGAATTCTTTTCGAAGAAGAAGATTTCGATGATATTATTAGTATAATTGAACTAGCAATCGAGCATGGGGCTTCAGATCCTCATTTTAATTGGGACTTAGGCAAAGCATATTATGGAAATGAAAATTATGAATTGGCATTAAAACAATATCGTCTAGCATATAATGACTTTAACCAGGAAATTTCCTTCTTAAAGGAATACGGAGACCTATTGTTTGAAGAAGGCTTAGTACAAGAAGCAAAAGAGGTTTACAGTAAACTTGTAGACGATGAGTATCTACAGGAAGAAGTAAGAGAGCGTCTTGAAAGAATAAATGAAATTCTCTAGTTTTCTTTATTCAGAAAAGGGGACAAATTTTATGGACAGAGGAGGGATTTAAAATGGCAACCCCTGTATCTGTGAATGAGAAGAAAGATTTTGTTAAATGGTTTCTAAGTAATTTTCAGTTAAAGCAAAGAGAATGTGTTTGGATTTTAAATTACCTAATGAGCCATGATTATTTAATGAAAAAGGTTCATTTTGTAGAACAGTCTAAATATTGTCCACGTGGATTAGTGATGTCGACCAACTGTGTTAAAGAAGTCCCATTTCATTTTTATAAACAAAATGTTATGACGACGGATGCAGAGAAATCATTTCACGATATTCGACTAAATAGGGATGAGGATATTTATATCCAGCTCAACTTTAAATCTTCTTTTCAATATCCGATGTTTGTTTCAGTTTTAGAAGAGAACCCACATCTACCAAAAAACTTAAATAGTAACGAAAAAGACCGCGTAATTGCTGAAAAGCTATTGTCAGATTCAATTATGAATTTCCAAAAAGACAGATTGATGAAAATGATTGATGAAGCTTTAGATAATCAAGACAAAAAGCTTTTCCAAGAATTAACTAAGCAACTCAATTCATTAACTTAATGAAAACCTGAAAAAAGTCCTCATTTATGGGGGCTTTTTTACTGTTGAAAAGTTATTTGCTAATTGAATAGAGTTAATTTTTATTGTTAAATAAGATATGTGGGGTTAATTTCCATTTTTAGGGCCTTAGCTTTTAATTGTGGCAAGATTCATGGTCCTAATCGTAGTATACGTTTCCTTTTTGGTCCAAAGCTTTCTGGTAAATCTCATTGAGGTCGAACGATTTATCAACTTATATAAGTTAAAAAAAAAACAGTATGTAAGATTAAGATTAGCTAATTACTCATAAAAAAATACACTTATAAAAAATAATATTAGTAAAAAAGTCACTTTATTGATCTCATAGAAATATTTGACTCGAAACGGATAGTAGTTCAACTAAATTTACAGTTTTTTAAAATATATCAGTGAACTGTTAATGGAGGTTCTGAATTAACTACAAAGATGCCATTCACCTCTACTGTAAAATCCTTTATTAGTGGACTTTTTTTCTTTCTTAAAATAGTAATGTATGGTTAAATGGAAAATAGAAATTTGTTCACAAAAATTTCACAATTATAAATAAATTATTTTAATAGAAAGAGGTAATTTTGATGAAATGGACAACAAATGAATTAAATCAAGTTATTGAGAATCTGGAGTACATCGATACGATCATTATTCCGCTTTGTCCTGTTTCTTTGAAGAAAGAAAATATTGGTCTTGCCGAGCAAAGAGAGGACTTAATAATACTTACTTCGGAACTTGAACGTACATATAAAGGCAGAGTTGTAATTGCTCCTGAATTTACTTATTTACCTGAAGAATCTGATAAAATAAACCGATTAAAGGCTTGGTATGAAGAGTTTAAAACTAGTGGGATTAAGCATGTGTTTTATTTAACATGTGATTTTGATTGGAGACAGTCAGAATCTGAAATGGATGAATCATTAATTTGGTTACCTAATTTAAATATCAATAGCTTAGATGAATCATCACAACGAGTAATAGTTGATAAACAATTATCTCACATAAATGCATTATTTTCTAAAATATGGGGATAAAAATAAAAACAACATTATTACTATGATTATTATTAGGATATTATTGACCTTCTAAATTTGTTATTATATTATGAAAGTGTCCTAGTTTTATTATTATAGCTGTTGTCCGTACAGGAGTACTTGTGATAGAGGGGGGAATTTTCATGAGTGAAAAGGTTTCAAGACGCCAGTTTTTAAACTACACTTTAACAGGTGTAGGCGGCTTTATGGCGGCAGGAATGCTAATGCCATTGGCTCGTTTTGCCATTGACCCAGTTTTACAAAAAGAAGAAGCTGGAGCAATGGTGCAAGTTGGACTAATCAAAGATTTAACGACTGATCCAAAACGCTTTGACTTTAAAGTTAAGCAGGTTGATGGTTGGGTTAAATCTGATGCGTCACACATTGCATGGGTGTACAAGAATTCAAATGGAGACATCGTTGCGTTATCACCTACTTGTAAGCATTTAGGCTGTACAGTTGGTTGGAACGACAATAAAGATTTTCCAAATCAATTCTTCTGTCCATGTCATGGCGGTCGTTACCATAAGGATGGTAAAAACATTAAAGGTACACCACCGCTTGGTCCACTAGACAACTATGCGGTAAAAGTGAAAGGTGATTCTTTCTATCTTGGTAAACTAGAACCAAATACAGGAGGTAAATAATCGTGCTTAACAAAATTTACGACTGGGTAGATGAGCGATTAGAAATTACGCCTCTTTGGAGAGATATCGCTGATCATGAAGTACCAGAACACGTTAATCCAGCACACCATTTTTCAGCATTCGTATATTGCTTCGGTGGATTAACATTTTTCGTTACAGTAATTCAAATTTTATCTGGAATGTTCTTAACAATGTACTATGTTCCAGATATCAAAAATGCATGGGAATCAGTTTATTACTTACAAAACAACGTTGCATACGGACAAATCGTTCGTGGTATGCATCACTGGGGTGCAAGTTTAGTAATTGTTATGATGTTTTTACATACTTTACGTGTATTCTTCCAAGGCGCATATAAAAAGCCTCGTGAGCTTAACTGGGTTGTAGGGGTTTTAATCTTCTTCGTAATGCTTGGATTAGGCTTTACAGGATATTTATTACCTTGGGATATGAAAGCGTTATTTGCGACTAAAGTAGGTCTGCAAATTGCTGAACAAACACCATTTATTGGTAAGCAAGTGAAAACGTTAATTGCAGGTAATCCGGAAATCATCGGTGCACAAACATTAACTCGTTTCTTCGCAATCCATGTATTCTTCTTACCTGGTGCTTTACTTGCTCTTATGGGTGCCCATTTCTTAATTATTCGTAAGCAAGGTATTTCAGGTCCACTATAAGATTTAGTGCATGGGGCTTTAGTAAAAATTGACTAAAGTGTGTCGGAATAAAGGAGGGAGAACATGCATCGCGGTAAAGGAATGAAATTTGTAGGTGACTCACGTGTACCAGCAATGGCAGGACGTAAACCTAATGTACCAAAGGATTATTCAGAATATCCTGGTAAAACTGAAGCATTCTGGCCAAACTTCTTATTAAAAGAATGGATGGTAGGAGCAGTTTTCTTAATTGGATACTTAACATTAACAATTGCACATCCATCTCCACTTGAGAGGGTTGCAGACCCAACTGATACTGGCTATACGCCATTACCGGACTGGTATTTCTTATTCTTATATCAATTCTTAAAATATAGCTATGCTTCTGGTGACTATAACGTAATTGGTGCTTTCGTAATTCCTGGATTAGCTTTTGGTGGCTTATTATTAGCGCCATTCTTAGATCGTAGTCCACATAGAAAACCAATTAAACGTCCATTAGCTACAGGATTTATGTTATTAGCTTTATCTGGTGTAATTTATTTAACATGGGAAGCTGCGGCTCACCATGACTGGAAAAAACAAAAAGAACAAGGTAAAATCCGTACTTTTGTTGAATTAAATAAAGAAGATCCAGCATATAAACTATTGCAAAAAAATACTTGTGTATCTTGCCATGGCGATAATCTTGAAGGTGGCGCAGCAGCTCCAAGTCTTCAAAATAATGGTTTAAAACCTGAAGAAATCGCTCATATCGCAAGAAACGGTCGTAAAGCGATGCCATCTGGTGTATTTAAAGGTACTGACGCAGAACTTAAAGTTCTAGCTGAGTTCGTTTCAAAAGCAGGTAAAACAGAGTAATTAAAAGAGAGTCGAATTTTCGACTCTTTTTTTATGTTTTATTGTATACTGAAATAATAACATGTAAAAAATGTGATGATACATATAAATTGTGAACTTTGTGTTATAAATTTATTAAATCTCCTAAGTGAAAGTGGGATGAAGTGAAATAGTGAACATACTCTACAGTATGCTACGGCTTAAACCTAATTTAATTGCTTTATTTATAATAAATCTACTAGGAACAATCTATGGATACTATTGGTATAAATCTCAACTTGATTTTACTCCTGGTTGGTTAAAAATATTTGTACCTGATAGTCCTACTGCATCCTTATTTTTCTGTATTGTATTGCTACTTTTCATTTTAAATAAACGGAATGGATTAATAGAAGCACTAGCATATGTAAGCTTGTTGAAATATGGAATATGGGCAGTTTTAATGAATGGAATGGTTCTTTATTTAGCAGGTGGACTTGATAAAATTGCATACTTATTAATTTTTTCGCATGGAGCTATGGCAATCCAGGCTGTTTTGTATGCACCGTCATTTAAGGTTAAAAAATGGCATTTGACTGTTGCAAGTATTTGGATCTTACAAGATCTTATTTTAGACTATGTTTTTGGAACAATGCCAGAATACTATATGCTCTCTGATTATCGAATTTGGATAGCTTTAATTACGTTTTGGTTAACTATATTTGTTATTTTAATTGCTTATTATCAGTTAATTTTTAAAAATAGAGCTCGTGATTGAACAAGTTCTAATCTTGTCCTTTCTCTCATAATTATTAGTAGTTATGAGGGAGGGGTTTGATGAAAAAATTAATTGCGGGGATAAGCGTTTTTTTTATTTTCTTTTCATTTAATACCGTAAAAGGGTACGCTAAAATAGATCAAGATACTTCACTAATCGAACAATCACTCTCTTTAGTACAAGATGGTGATTATGTACATGGTGCTAATTTGATTGAACAGTTTGAGTCAAAGTATATGGCGTCTGTGAAAAAGAATAAAAATTTGACACCTAAAGATCTAGAAACGATTTCCGTTACTTTTCAAAATGCGCTCGTATCTTTAAAGAATGATGCAATAGATCCACAAGAAAAAGTTGCTGATGTTCTTGGTTTAAGATTATTGATTGATGCTGGAGAAACGACAATGCAGCCGATGTGGAAGGAAATGAAAAAGTCGGTTATGACTCCACTACAGAATATGGATTCAGCATATAAACGTGGTAATTCTGAAGCATATGAAACGCAATTAAATCAATTCTTACATCAATTTGAAATTATTTATCCAAGTCTTATCATGGATCTTCCCTATGATGAAGTAAAAAAAATAAATTCACTTGTTTCGTTTTTAGATGATTATCGAATTAACCAAGAATCAATTCCAGCTTTTCAACAAAAGTTGGATGAGACAAAAAGTGAATTATTATTCATTTTTGATCAAGGAAACTCAATTATTCCACCTGTTTCCATTTGGACAATTTTTACAACAGGGATCATTATTATCGGTACATTAAGTTATGTCGGTTGGAGAAAATATATAGGTGATCGAAATAAGAATAAAAAAAGAAGAGAACATAATGATTGACAAATTTCTCTAAAAGTTATTACAATATCGTAAAATCACACTCCTTGGAGGAATTACAATGAGTTATTTAATTTACTTTTTAATTTTGTTGATTGTACCTTTATATGCACAAATGAGGGTTAAATCAACTTTTAGAAAGTATTCTCAAGTTGGTTCTACATCAAATTTAACGGGTGCAGAAGTAGCGAGAAAAATTTTAAATGAAAATGGATTATTCAATGTGGCAGTAGAGGAAACTCGAGGATATTTATCTGACCATTATGATCCACGTGCAAAAGTTGTAAGATTATCAACTGAAAATTATCATGGATATTCAGTCGCGGGTACTGCAGTTGCTGCTCATGAAGTAGGACATGCAATTCAAGATGCAAATGACTATAGCTTTTTAAGATTCCGTCATTCATTAGTACCTGTTGCAAATTTCAGTTCCAATTTTTCTTATATATTCATAATAATTGGTATGTTATCTCGACTATCAGGTGCATTATTAATAGGAATAGTTTTATTAGCACTAGGAGTACTGTTCCAAGTTGTTACACTTCCTGTTGAATTTAATGCCTCAAGTAGAGCTTTAAAACAAATTACAACTTTGGGTATCATCAATTCGAATGAGCATGTTTATGCAAAACGTGTTTTAAATGCAGCTGCATTGACATATGTTGCTGCAGCAGCGGTAGCCGTCGCAGAATTATTAAGATTAGTTTTAATTTATACTGGTATGACACGTAGTGATGATTAATATCAATATAAAATTAAAAGAGGTTCTGGCAATCAATGCCAAGAACCTCTTTTTGTTTCTGTTAAAAATTAAGGGTGAAGAGGGACTTTATTTTCATCTAAAGTAAAGCCTTCTCCAAGTACATCATGCACTTCTGTAACGGCTACAAATGCGTGTGGATCGATATCCTGAATGATGTTTTTTAAATGAACTAATTCATTTTTTGGAACGACACAAAATAGAACGTCCTTACTTTCTCCAGTAAATGTTCCAGTTGCTTTTAAATAAGTTGCACCACGTTCCATTTCTTTCATAATTCGAGCTGCAATTAAATCATTTTTCTCAGAAATAATATTTGCTCCACGTGCAGCATATGCACCTTCTTGCATAAAATCAATTATTCTTGCTCCGACAAAAACTGCGACTAGCGTATACATTGCTTCATATGCTTTTAAATAAGTTAAAAGTGAAAGCGTAATGACAACAAAGTCAAAAATAAACATCGTTTTCCCCATATTAATACCTTTGTATTTATAGGCTAAACGGGCGATGATATCGACACCACCAGTAGTTCCACCAAATCTAAAAATAATTCCTAATCCTACACCAATAAATACACCCGCAAATAATGAAGCTAACATTAAATCGCCATGGACATCTATATTGAACGTAAATTTCTCAAATAATTTTAAGAAAAATGAGACTGCAACAGTTCCAATGATAGTATAAAGCATTGTTACTGTACCAAGTAATCTCCAGCCAATAAAAAATAACGGGACGTTTAAAACTAAGTTTGAGATCCAAACTGGAATATTTAATTCAGCTAAAAGAATTAAGTTAATTCCCGTAAAGCCACCTTCAGCTAGATTGTTTGGAATATTTATATTCATAATTCCAAAAGAAAAAATTGCAGAACCTAAAATAATAAATAAGATATTGCGTAACTTCAAATTAAAAATCATATACTTCCTCCATACTATAAAAATTACCCTAAACTCTTATTTTTATCTTATCTTGTATTTTTTTCAAGTAAAATAATATATAATTTGTCAAAAAGTAGTCAATTCGATAAGATTTAATTGAGGAGTTGATATTAGTATGCACGAAAAAACGATGAAAGAAATGCAAAAAGAAGTCGATACATATATAGGTCAATTTAAAGAAGGCTATTTTAGTCCTTTAGCTATGATGGCTAGGTTAACTGAAGAAATGGGTGAGTTAGCTAGAGAAATCAATCATACCTATGGTGAAAAGCCTAAGAAAAGCACTGAAAAAGAAAAGCTAATTGAAGAAGAACTAGGCGATGTATTATTTGTTATGATTTGTTTAGCAAATAGCCTAAATATAGACTTAGAAGAAGCACATGATATGGTGATGAACAAGTTTAATACTCGAGATAAAGATCGTTGGACAAGGAAGGAAGTTTAAAATGGAAAAAGTAATTAGAGTAGTATTAGCTGGACCAAGAGGTAAAATGGGAATTGAAGCTTTACAATTAATTGATCGAACTGAGCATTTTCAACTTGTAGCTGCAGTAGATTATAAATTAGGTGGAGAACAAATCCAAAAGGTTAACCCTGTGTTTAAAGGTGAAGCAAAAATATATGAAACATTAGAGCAATGTATCGAAAATGAAAGCTTTGATGTACTTGTTGATTTAACAACACCTGAAATTGGAAAAAAACATGCATTTTTAGCTTTAAAAAATGGTATTCGACCTGTTATTGGTACAACTGGTTTTACAAAAGAGGAGCTTGATGATTTAAAAGAGTTAGCTTCAAATAATGAGCTAGGTTGTATTATTGCGCCAAATTTTGCAATTGGTGCTATATTAATGATGAAGTTCTCTGCAATGGCAGCGAAATATTTTAAAGATATCGAAATTATTGAGCTACACCATGACCAAAAATTAGATGCGCCTTCAGGTACAGCTCTTAAAACAGTTCAAATGATTGAGGAAGTACGTGAATCAAAATTACAAGGACATCCAAATGAAGTTGAAACTGAAGCTGGTGCTAGAGGTGCCGATCTAAATGGAATGAGAGTTCATAGCGTGAGATTACCTGGTTTAGTTGCGCATCAACAAGTTTTATTCGGTGGAGATGGTCAACTATTAACAATTCGACATGATTCAATGAATCGAGCTTCTTTTATGTCTGGAGTTAAAGTAGCCGTTGAGGAAGTAATGAAACTTTCGGAGCTAGTCTACGGATTAGAAAATATAATGGACTAAAAGGTGGTGTAGGTAGTGAAAATAGCTCTAATTGCTCACGATAAGAGAAAAGACGCATTAGTAACTTTTGTTCAAGAAAATGAATCTTTTTTTCAGCAACATGAACTATTTTCAACAGGTACTACAGGACTACGTGTAATGGGAAATACAACTTTAAACGTTTATCGCTTTCAATCTGGTCCACTCGGAGGAGATCAAGAAATAGGTGCATTAGTAGCTAAAGGGAAAATGGACGCGATTTTCTTTTTTAGGGATCCTTTAACTGCTCAACCGCATGAACCAGATGTAAATGCTTTATTAAGGCTATGCGATGTTTTTAATGTCCCGGTGGCAACGAATATTCAAACCGCTAAGGCAGTAGTGAAATTTTTTAGTTAGTTTGAAAGAGAGTGAGATAAGTGGAATATTTTGATGTACTTGCATTTGGAGCGCATCCAGATGATGTTGAGATTGGTATGGCAGGCACGATTGCTAAATTTACTAAGTTAGGCTATAAGGTTGCTATTTGTGATTTAACTGAAGCGGAGCTCTCATCAAATGGGGATACTTTTATTAGAAGAAAAGAAGCTGAAGAAGCAGATAAGATTTTAGGGGTTTCAAAGCGTTTTAATTTATCATTACCAGATAGGGGGCTATACTTATCTGAGGAAGCAATTAAACAAGTAGCTGCTTTAATTCGAATGACAAAGCCTAGTATTATTTTCTCACCATATGAAGTGGATCGTCATCCTGATCATGGTAATTGTACAAAAATAGTAGAAGAAGCAGTATTTTCATCAGGGATTAGAAAATTTAATGTAAATACAAATCATGATGCCCACAAGGTTAAACATGTTTTTCAATATATGATTAATGGGTTTCATCGACCAAATTTTATTGTTGATGTTACAGAAACGATTGAAGTTAAAAGGGCAGCATTAGAAGCATATGAAAGTCAATTTACTCCGGGGCCAGATGGTGTAGTTACGCCTTTAACAAACGATTATGTAAATAGCGTAATTGCAAGAGAGAAAATTTTTGGTAAAGAAGCTGGAGTCCCTTATGGGGAAGGGTTTATGACAAAAAGGCCGCTCCTATTAAATGCAGATTGGTTAGTTTAAGAAGAAATGAAGAAGTTTAGGAGAGATAAAATGAAATTAAAAATTGGGATTACATGTTATCCTTCAGTAGGCGGTTCTGGTGTGATTGCGACTGAGCTAGGTAAGTTATTAGCAGAACTAGGACATGAAATTCATTTTATTTCATCAAGTATGCCGTTTCGTTTAAATAAAGTATATCCTAATATTTATTATCATGCAGTTGAAGTAAATCAATATTCAGTTTTCCAATACCCACCATATGATTTAGCATTGGCGAGTAAGATGGCTGAAATTGCAAACCGTGAAAAATTAGATATTTTACATGTACATTATGCGATTCCGCATGCAATATGTGCTGTTCTAGCAAAACAAATGATTCATCATGATATTAAAATTGTAACGACATTACATGGAACAGATATAACTGTTCTTGGCTATGATTCATCTTTAACAGAGTTAATTAAGTTCGGGATTGAAAAATCAGATGTTGTAACAGCGGTCTCAAATGATTTAATACGTCAAACAGAGGAATTAGTTAACCCTGATAAAGAAATACAAACTGTATATAATTTTATTGATGAAAGAGTGTATTACAAAAGAAATTGTCGGGCATTAAAAGCAGGGTACGGGATTAAAGAGCACGAAAAAGTCATTATACATATTTCTAATTTCCGTCAAGTTAAGCGAACAAAAGATGTAGTAGATGTATTTAACTTAGTAAGAAAAGAAATTCCATCCAAGCTCCTATTAGTTGGTGATGGGCCGGAAATCTCAAGTTTATGTAAATTAGTTAGAGAGCTTGGCATTGAGAATGATGTTTTATTTTTAGGAAAGCAAGAGAATGTTGAAGAGTTACTTTCAATGAGCGATATAAAATTACTTCTTTCGTCAAAAGAAAGCTTTGGTTTAGTATTACTTGAGGCGATGGCTTGTGGGGTTCCATGTATCGGTACAAGAGTTGGTGGGATTCCAGAAGTAATCGAGCATGGGGAAAACGGATATATTTGTGAACTAGGAGATATTGAACAAATCGCTTACTATACGCTTAACCTATTACAAGATGAAGAATTATATAAACGAATTTCAGGTCGAGCGATTGAAATAGTTAAAGAAAGATTTCAATCAAATAAAATCGTTTCACAATATTTATCCATTTATAATGAGTTATTAGGAATGAAATAATATGGAAATTTTTGATAAAGCAAAGCCGATTTTAGATAAATTAATAAAAAATGGTTATGAGGCCTATTTTGTCGGTGGTTGTGTTAGAGATAAATTATTAAATAGAACAATTGGCGATATTGATATTGCAACTTCAGCTTTACCTGAGGAAGTTATGTCAATATTTCCAAAAACCGTTCCTACCGGGCTACAGCATGGAACGGTTTTAGTTATACAAAATAGTGAGCCATATGAGATCACAACATTCCGAACAGAGTCAACATATCATGATTATCGTAGACCATCGGAGGTTACATTTGTAAAATCAATCGAAGAAGATTTAAAACGAAGAGATTTTACAATGAATGCCATTGCTATGACGATAGAAAATGAAATAATAGATCCCTTTAATGGTACAATTGATCTTTATGATGGGTTAATTAGATGTGTCGGTGAAGCTAAGGAAAGATTTCAAGAAGATGCTCTTAGAATGCTAAGAGGTATACGGTTTGTAAGCCAATTAGATTTTCGTTTACATGATGAAACGTTTAACGCAATTAAATCAAATAAACATTTAATTGAAAATATAGCAATTGAACGCATTTCGGTTGAAATAGAAAAAATGTTATTAGGAAATTCTCCTAAAAAAGGCATTGAACTATTAATACAAACAAATTTAGTAAATCATCTTCCAAGCTTAAAAAAATATACTAATCAGTTTAATGAACTATTAGAACTCCCTCTTCAATCATTAAAAACAATTGAAGAGATTTGGGCGCTAATTTTATATACATGTAATTTTGACAACCCAGAACAGGTTTTAAGAAATTGGAAAATGTCGAATAATCGCATGAAACAAATATTGAAGGTTTATAATTTGTTAAGTGAAACGAAAATTAAATGGAGCAATACAAAGTTATATCAAGTTGGATTACCGGATGCAATAAAATACGAGCGTTTACAATGTGTCATTGAAAAGGTCGATGCAAGTGAATTTAATGAGGATATATTAAAGGCTTTATATCATCAATTACCGATTTATTCAAAATCAGATATATGTATTACAGGTAATGATTTATTAGAATGGTCACAATTAAAAGGTGGTCCATGGTTAAAAGAAGTATTAAGTGAAATTGAGTTTCAAATAGTAGAGAACCAGCTTGAGAATAACCAACTTGCTGTTAAGGAGTGGTTTATAAATTGGCTTCAAAAGTAAAAGAAAGAATCATACAATTATTTACGGAAAATAGTAATGAATATTTATCAGGTCAATTTTTGAGTGATGAATTAGGAATTTCACGTACTGCAATTTGGAAATACATGAAAGAATTGCAAGAAGAGGGAATTGAAGTTGAAGCAGTTAGGAAGGTTGGATATAAAATAACGGGCAAATCAGATCGGTTAACTCCAACGGATATTCAACTTGGTTTAGAAACGAAAAAATTTGGAAGAAATGTCGTATACCAAGAAGAAACGAATTCAACCCAAACGATTGCGAATGAATTAGTGCTAAATGATGCACCTGAAGGTACAATCGTTTTGGCTGAGCGTCAATTATTAGGTCGAGGCAGATTACAAAGAAACTGGTTAACTTCAGATGGAAAAGCAATAGCTATGAGTGTGATCCTTAGACCAGCTATTTCACCAAGAGTAGCACCTCAACTAACATTATTAACAGCTGTAGTCATTGCTTCAGCAATCGAAAAAGTGACCGGTTTACATCCAAATATAAAGTGGCCAAATGATATTTTAATCAATAATAAAAAAGTTTGTGGAATCTTAACTGAGATGCAAGGAGATGCTGATTGCATTAAGAGTGTTGTCATAGGTATTGGACTCAATGTAAATCAAGTAGAAGAAGATTACCCATTAGAACTGTCAGATATTGCTACATCCTTACGTATTGAAAAAGGACAATCCTTTATGAGAGCCAATTTAATTCAAGCTATATTAGCTGAATTTGAAAAGTACTATGAAATATTTTTAGAAAAAGGATTTAAACCGATTAAAATTTTATGGGAAAGCTACGCAATTTCGTTAGGGAAACAAATAAAAGCCACGACTTTAACTGAAGAAATTGTCGGAAATGCCATTGGAATTACTGATGAAGGTCAATTATTAATTGAAGATCATTTAGGTAATGTTCATACAATCTATTCAGCGGATATTTCGATAAATAAGTAAAAACGAAATAAAACAACTCTCTTTTTATATTTGAAAGAGAGTTATTTTATTTACTGTATATTTGTCACGTATATTTGTAAATAATACCAAGTTTTTTCTTTACTTAATTGCTATTCTTACTATAAACTGTATTGGAAGGGTCGCGACTTTTAGCTGATGCTTCAAGGGTGGTATCTGAATAGGGTCAATCAAATTTTAGTATCCTAAGAAGAACTACACCAGGTTTTAAAAAATCAATTCTAAAAATGTGTCTGCCTTGATCCTATATGGACTGGGACAGAGGAATGAGACGGTTTACAATTTTCCTTTGTTCTCCTTTGAGCAAAGTTTTTTTATTGTAGCCCCCATTTCCTCTCATTTAAAAGGAGGAAAAAAGATGAAAACAACAAAAGATTTTTTAAACATGAAACAAAACAATGACCCAATCGTCATGATTACTGCTTATGATTACCCTTCAGCACTATTAGCAGAAGCAAGTGAAGTAGATATGATTTTAGTCGGTGACTCACTTGGGAATGTTGTCCTAGGTTATGATTCTACAATTAAGGTTACAGTAGATGACATGATTCATCACTCAAAAGCCGTAAAGCGCGGGGCAAAAAATACGTTTATCGTAACAGATATGCCATTCATGTCTTACCATTTTTCAAAAGAAGAGGCTTTACGTAGTGCATGTCGCATTATGCAAGAGGGTGATGCGCACGCTGTTAAGGTTGAAGGCGCAGATGAAAATGTTTTAGATGTGATTAAAGCATTAACAATCGCTGGAGTACCAGTTGTAGCTCATTTAGGATTGACTCCTCAATCAGTAGGTGTATTAGGTGGGTATAAAGTTCAAGCACGTGATTCTGAAAGTGCGATGAAATTGTTTAACGATGCAAAAAAATGTGAAGAAGCTGGCGCTTTTGCAATCGTACTTGAATGTGTACCAAAGCAAATTGCAAAGGACATTACGAAGGATCTTTCAATTCCGACAATAGGAATAGGTGCAGGTGTTGATACAGATGGTCAAGTACTTGTTTACCATGATTTAATAACATATGGTGTTGGTCGAGTAGCTAAGTTTGTTAAACAGTATGCAAATGTATCTACAACAATTGAAAATGCAATTGCTTCATATGTGCAAGAAGTTAAAGCTAGACAATTTCCAGATACTAAACATTCGTTTACGATGAAAGAAGAACAGTTAAAGGCATTATACGGGGGAAGTTCGCAATGAAAGTGTTTCACACTATAAAGGATTTAAGAAATGAATTAAAAATTCACAGAAAAAATGAAAAATCGATTGGATTTGTTCCAACGATGGGTTTTTTACATGAAGGTCATGCATCATTATTAGAAGAAGCTAGAAAAAATAATGATATCGTCGTATTAAGTATTTTTGTAAATCCGACTCAATTTGGCCCTAATGAAGATTTTGATCGATATCCTAGGGACTTTGACAGAGATGAAAAAGTTGCACTAAATGCTGGTGTAGATTGCCTCTTTTATCCAACAGTTGAAGAAATGTATCCAAATGAATTAAAATCAACAATGAAAGTAACAAAACGAGTTGATGTCCTTTGTGGTGAAAAAAGACCTGGACATTTTGATGGCGTTGCATTAGTCGTAACAAAATTATTTAATATTGTTCAACCAGATCAGGTTTATTTTGGCTTAAAGGATGCTCAACAAGTAGCTGTAATTGAAGGTTTAGTTGAAGACTTCAACATTCCTGTAAAAATTAATCCAGTTCCAACTATTAGAGAAGAAGATGGATTAGCTAAAAGTTCTAGAAATGTCTATTTATCAGACAAAGAAAGACAAGAAGCACCTGTTCTTTATAAAAGTTTACAAGCAGCAGTTGAAGATATAAAAAATGGGAATCTAAATCCAGATCAACTTAAGCAAAATATTATATCTACAATACAAAGCGAAACATCTGGAACAGTAGATTACGTAAGTATTTATTCTTATCCAGATTTAGAGCCTTTAAATAAAATAAATGGAAAAGTAATTATTGCATTAGCAGTTAAGTTTACTAATGCTCGCCTAATCGATAATATTATTATTTCTATTTAAGGATTGAACAACTAGGGGGAAATAACATGATTCGCACAATGATGAGAGCAAAGCTTCATAGAGCTACAGTTACAGAAGCTAATTTAAATTATGTAGGAAGTATTACAATTGACCAAGATTTAATGGATGCAGTTGACGTACTTGAAAACGAAAAAGTTCAAATTGTAAATAATAATAACGGTGCACGACTTGAGACATATGTTATTCCAGGAAAACGTGGAAGTGGTGTAATTTGTCTTAATGGTGCAGCAGCTAGATTGGTTCAAGAAGGTGACAAAGTAATTATTATTGCTTATGGTCAAGTAGAGGAAGAGAAACTGGCTCAACATGAACCAAAGATTGCTATATTAAACGATGCAAATGAAATTGTCGAAATGATTGGCAAAGAAATTGCAGGTACAGTAAAGTAATAGAAGTGGGCATTAGGCTGTCTGTCAACTTTTGTATTTCGAAACATGAATTTACTTGTTGAGATCAATTATTTAACAGACAAGAGAAACAACGAAGAAAACGAGTGTTTGAGGGCAATTTGAAATCCCCTTCTTTAGGGGATTTTTTTGTTGGTTGTATTGTTTAATCTGTTTATGCAAAATAATATCTATATAGAGAATTTGGAGGTGGCAAAATATGAATAAATTTGTGGTCGTTGACTTAGAAACAACCGGAAATAATAATAGAGGTCAAGATCGAATTATTCAAATTGCAGCCTTTTTATTGGAAAATGGAGAAGTTATTGAACAATTTTCAAGTTTTATAAATCCAAACATGAATATTCCAACATTTATTTCCGAACTAACAGGGATATCAGATGAAATGGTTCAATACGCTCCTCAATTTGAACAAATAGTTGAAGAATTATATCCGATGTTTAATGACGCCTATTTCGTTGCACACAATGTTCATTTTGACTTAACATTTTTGCAAAAAGAATTTGAGCGGATTGGTTTACCAAAAATTTCACCGTTAGCTATTGATACAGTGGAGTTAACAAGAATTTTATATCCAACTTTAACTAGTTATAAATTATCTGATTTAGCAAAAGTATTTAATATTGAACATGAAAATCCTCATCAAGCTGATAGTGATGCTGAAGTAACTGCCGAATTATTAACAATTTTATTAAAAAAACTTGAAAGCTTACCATATGCATCATTAAAAATATTAGAAAAACTTAGCACAAGTTTTAAAAGCGACATTACATACTATATTTCGGAAATACTTCAAAAGCAATCTGAATCATTTTCAAATGAAACTGTTGATTATGAAGAATTTAGACGAATCGCCATTAAAAAAAGAAGCTTTAGTTTACCACAAGAGGAAGAAGATTTCGTTGAATTCGACGAGCATCTTAAGCGTGAACTTGTAGATCAGATGGCTGTGGAAATTCCAAACTTTATAAAAAGAGAAGAACAATTTGCATATATGCATGATGTGTTCGATGCATTTAGTCAGAATAATATTCTCTTAGCTGAGGCTGGAACAGGTGTAGGCAAAACATTTGGGTATTTAATTCCATCAGCATTTTTCTCAAAACAATTCGGCAAACAAGTTGTCATTAGTACAAGTACGATCTCATTACAAAAACAATTACTTAAAAAACATATAAAGACGATTGAAAAAATTGTACCTTTTCAGTTAAAAATAGCTTCTATACAAAGTAAAAGAAATTATCTATGTCTTCATAAATTCGAATATATTGTTGGCGAACAATTTGATGATAATTACGATAGTATTTTATCTAAAGCTATGATAACAGTTTGGTTAACTGAAACTGAAAATGGAGAATTAGATGAATTATCACTTCCTTCAGGTGGCTTACATTTATGGGACCGTGTTTGTTGTAACGAAGAAAGTGAAAATAAAAGAACAAATCCTTGGTTTCATAAATGTTTTTATCAAAGGGCTAAAAATCAATTAATGTTAGCCGATATAATTATTACAAACCATGCTTATTTATTATCGACTTTAAAAAATAAAGATCACTTTATTAATTCTGTCAAAACGATTGTAATTGATGAGGCACATGCTCTTGAAGAGACTGCATCAAAAACTTTTGGAATCACTTTTTCATGCTTAAAATATTATCAATATTTAAGTAGATTAAGTACTACTGATAGTAATGAACTTGTTCACCGATTATATAAATTTGATGAGGGAATACCTAATCGTGAAAAATGGTGGAAAAAAGTTGATCATTTAGTAAAAGAAATAAAGTATGAATCTGATGAGTTATTTAGATTATTACGTGATTTTATTTTAAGTAAACAAAATGAGTTTGATAAAGAAAACATTAGACAATCAATTACACTAAGTGATAAAAATACTGCTAGCCAAAATTGGAAGGTTATTCAAGAATGTGCAAATAGATTAATTCATGTGAATAATACTTTATTCACGGGTTGCGAGCAATATTTGAATTTAATTGAAGAGAAAAAGGGATCAGCGTTTCATCGTTCAATCGTTTCAGAATTTAAAATGATTATTGAACAATTAAAAAGCATGAAAAATGGTCTTTATGAAATATTATTCGATAAAAATGAACATTATATTTGCTGGATGGAAACTGAGGCAAAAGGCTCATTCCATACAACGATGCTTTATTGTGAGAAAGTTGAAAATGCAGATTTAATACAAAATTATTTAATTAGTGGCAAAAATTCAATCATACTAACGTCTGCAACGATGTCGATTGATTCATCCTTCTCATTTATAAAGTCATCATTAGGAATTAGTGAAAATATTAATGTCGTTGAAAAAATATACCCCGTCCCAAATGATTTTGCCCAAGGGATGAAAGTGTATATTCCATCAGATTTAATGGGAATAAAAGAAATCACACAAGAAGAGTATGCATTACAAACTTCGAATACAATTCGTAAAATTGTTACCGAAATAAAAGGTAGAACATTAGTTTTATTTACAGCTTTTGATTTATTAAAACAGACTTATGATCAATTAATACAAAATTTTGATTCACTGAATTCATCTGTATTAGCTCAAGGTGTTTCTCCTGGAGGAAAACAAAAGTTAATAAAACAGTTTTTACAATCTAAACAAACAATTTTATTAGGTACGAACACTTTTTGGGAAGGAATTGACCTACCTAATGAAGAATTAGATTGTTTAATCATTGTACGCTTACCGTTTACAAACCCTGAAAAGCCTATGTTTATTGCTAAATCAAATTTATTAAAAAAAGCTGGAGAAAATTCTTTCTCAAGTTTGGCTTTACCATTAGCCGTATTTAAGTTTAGACAAGGTTATGGTCGTCTAATTCGAAATGAAAAAGATCAAGGTTCATTATTTGTTTTAGATAATCGCATAATAAATACTAGCTATGGTGGAGAATTTTTAAAGTTAATCCCAAAAAATAAAATAAAAATAAATACAATTGATGAATTATTAAAAGATTTTTAGTAGTTTTTCAAAATTTAGCATGAGAATAGTAGGGGATTTCAGGCTAGACGTGTGGTATAATGACATAAATTGTAATGTATTTATAATACATTTTTAGGAGGAGCAACATGAATTCAAATATTGAAGTATTATCAACAACAAAAATTGAATATACTAGAGATTTATACAAAATTGTTGATAGTTTAAATCGTACTTTAAAAGAAAAAGATTTAATGTTTGGACTTGCACTTGATAAAGAAGATCAAGAATATGCGGTATTTACAATTTATCGAACATAAATGAGGTATATATGAAAAAATGGTTAGTCATCCTTGGATTAAGCATCATTTTTCTTTCATTATTTTTAATCGCCACATATCAATCATCAATTTCAAAGCTAAATGATGATAAAAAACATGCCGAAGAGCTTGTATTAAATCAAGGGTATTTAAAATCTGTGGAAACTTCAGATTATTTCCATGGAAAAGAACAAGCAATCGTTGTAAGTGGTAAAGATGATGCAAATAATGAAATGATTGCGTGGGTACAGGATGGAGAAGTTATTACACGAAAGAAAAGTGAAGGATTGACCCAAAAACAAATCATTGACAAAGTAGTCAGTGAGAGAAACCCAAAAAAAATACATAAAGTAAAGTTAGGAATAGAGAACAAAATACCACTTTGGGAAGTAGTATATATAGACCAAAACGGCCGATATAATTTTTACTACGCTGCTTTCGAAAATGGAGAGCTTTTAAAACGTTATAGTATTTAGGGGGAAATTAACAAGATGAAACTAGCAAAAAGAGTAAGTGCACTAACACCATCTACAACACTAGCTATTACAGCAAAAGCAAAAGAGATGAAAGATCAAGGAATTGATGTAATAGGATTAGGAGCAGGTGAACCTGATTTTAATACACCAATTGAAATTATTGAAGCAGCTTATTCAGCAATGCTTAACGGCCAAACAAAATATACTCCTTCAAACGGTTTACCAGCCTTAAGAAAAACTATTTGTGATAAGTTATTAAAAGATCAAGGATTAACTTATTCTCCGGGAGAGGTTGTTGTAACAAATGGTGCAAAACATGCACTTTACACACTTTTCCAAGCAATTTTAGACCCTGGTCACGAAGTTATTATTCCGACACCTTACTGGGTAAGCTATCCTGAGCAAGTTATATTAGCAGAAGGTGTGCCAGTATTTATTGAAGGATATGAACATCAACAATTTAAAGTAACACCTGAACAAATCGAAGCAGCAATTACAGAGAATACAAAAGCGATCATTATAAACTCACCAAGTAATCCAACTGGTATGATTTATGATGAGCAAGAATTAAAAGCAATCGGAGAGATTTGTTTAAAACATGATATATTAATCGTATCTGACGAAATATATGAGAAATTAGTATATGATGGTGCAAAGCATGTTTCAATTGCTTCATTAAGCCCAGAGCTTAAAGAGCAAACGATTATTATCAATGGAGTATCAAAATCTCATTCAATGACAGGATGGAGAATTGGTTATGCTGTTGGTAATAAGGAAATAATCAATGCGATGACAAATCTTGCTAGTCACTCTACTTCGAATCCTACTACAATGGCCCAAATCGCTACGATTAAAGCATATGAGTTAGGCGATGGTCCTATTGAAGAAATGAGAGTAGCGTTTGAAGATCGTTTAAATAAAACTTATGAGCGCTTAATTTCAATTCCAGGATTTAGCTGTGTTAAACCGAATGGTGCATTTTATTTATTCCCAAATGTGACTGAGGCAGCTAAAATGGCTGGATATCAAAATGTAGATAAATTCTCTACTGAATTACTTGAAAAAGCTAATGTTGCGGTAATACCTGGTTCAGGCTTTGGTTCACCTGATAATATTCGCTTATCATATGCAACATCTCAAGTACAGTTAGATAAAGCTTTAGAACGCATTGAACAATTTATGAAAGCAAGTATCTTAAGTTAATTCCTATCCATGGGAATCTCTATTTTTAACAATGAAGCTAAGCGTATGCTTAGCTTTTTTCAGTAGACATTTTTGTGTGATTTAATAATACAATAAGCAAAACCATTCACAATATATTTAACAGACTATATCCTTAATTAAATAATTTATTAGTTGGTTTTTTAAATATTAAATAGATATACTATAATAGAGGTGTGATTTCCATGCCTCTATTTATTTTTATTTCACGAGTTTCTTTTACTGTATATTTTATGTAATCATGCTATACTATGCTAGAGGTGTTCGAAGTGAATAATAATAGCATTCTAAACTGGATTCAATTTGGGAATATTAGCATTCCAAATATACTTCTCAGTCATTATTCTTCTTTAAACATAAATGAAGAAGAACTAGTCATGATTCTACAGCTTTACTCTTTTCAACAACAAGGTCATACGTTTCCAACACCTACTCAATTAGCAAAAATTATGTCAATAAATGAACAAAAATGTATGGAAGTTATTCGAGAACTTCTTAAAAAAGGTTTATTAGAAATTACGGAAGAAATTGACCAACATAACTTACGATGTGAGGCATATTCACTTTCTCCATTATGGTTAAAATTAGTTAATATTACCCAAAATGGTCAACAATCAAAAGAAACACATACTATTCCTTCAATTATTGAACAAGAAGAGGAATCAATTTACTTAGTATTTGAAAAAGAATTTGGTAGATTATTGTCCCCTTTTGAGATTGAAACTTTAACAATGTGGATGGACCAAGATGATCATAATGAAAAACTAATCAAAACTGCACTGAAAGAAGCAGTTATAAGTGGGAAATTAAATTTTCGTTATATAGATCGTATTCTTTTTGAGTGGAAGAAAAACGGAATTAAGCAAGTAGATCAAGCAATGAATTATAGTAAGCATTTTAGAAAAAAAGAAACAAGAGAACCACAAAACGAAACAAAGTATACAGGATCAATTCCTTTTTATAATTGGCTTGAAAAATAAAGCGAGGACATGCTCCTCGCTTTATTGTGTAAAAAATGTACCAAAAATTTGATTTTCAGACTGATTGAAAGCGCTTGTCTTTCGAGGCACGAAGCCTGGTGAGGAGCGGAATTACCTAAACGGTAATGAGCACCGCAGACAGGCGAAGTAACGAAGAAAGCGAGCGGTTGGCGGGCAGTCTGAAGCGAGGACATGCTCCTCGCTTTTGTTTAGTAAGGAGTGTTTTGAAATGTTAAATAAGCAACAAATAAATGAAGTACTAAAAATAATGGGTGAAATGTTCCCAGATGCACATTGTGAATTAAACCATAAGAATCCGTTTGAATTAGTAGTAGCGGTAGCTTTATCTGCTCAATGTACTGATGTTTTAGTAAATAAAGTGACAAAAAACCTATTTGAAAAATATAAAGAACCTAAGGATTATTTAAATGTTTCTTTAGAGGAATTACAAAATGATATTCGCTCTATTGGACTTTTTAGGAACAAAGCAAAAAATATCCAGAAATTAAGTGAAATGATTATTAATGATTTTAATGGAGAAGTTCCACGTACTAGAGAAGAGCTGGTAAAATTGCCTGGAGTTGGTAGAAAGACAGCTAATGTTGTAATGTCTGTCGCATTTAATATTCCAGCAATCGCAGTTGATACTCATGTAGAGAGAGTTTCAAAAAGATTAGCTATATGTCGTTGGAAAGATTCTGTTTTAGAAGTAGAAGAGACATTAATGAAAAAAGTTCCTATCGAAGAATGGGGAGTAACTCATCATCGTCTAATATTTTTTGGTAGATACCATTGTAAAGCTCAAAGACCGAGTTGTGAGGTATGTCCTTTACTTGAAATGTGTAGAGAAGGAAAAAAACGAATGAAAGTGAAGAAAGTAAATGACAAATAGTATATATAAGGATTTTATCGTTACGCCATTTTATAAAAACAATTCTAATGAACTAATAAATGAAGAAATTAAAATTAAAAATAAACCGTTTTTTTATGAAAGCAATCAGATTCTAGTTAATAAGAGCTCAAATATACCGAATGAAAGTGAAGAGATTATTAAACAAATGTTTATTGAGTGGAAAGAAGAATCAAAACACATTTCTAACTACTTTAAACAACGGAATCGAAAACTTGCGTGTGAGCCAATGATAAGAGGGTTAGCTAATTTTATAACAATTCTTACATGGATAAACGGCCAAATGCTGCTTAATTTAAATAATTTATTACTTGAGTTAGATAAATTAAAGATTAAGCCAATCAATTTAGACGAGCGAATTAGTTTTGTATTAAATCAACCTGATCACTATCACTCATTTATTCAACTTTCTGGCTTATATACGGAGTTAGAAAAGCTTTATTATAAGCAAAATATAACCTCCTCAAGATGAGGAGCAATATTTTAGATTTAGAGTAAATTGCCAATTCTCAAGCTTAATATATGGAAAGGCAAGAAGATTTAATTAGATTAATTACATAGCAAAACCTCCTCAAGATGAGGAGGTTTATTTTAGTTTAGAGTAAATTGGAAATTCTCGGACTTAATAAAAAGAAAGGCAAGGGGATTTATTTTAGAATAGTTACATAGCAAAACCTCCTCAAAAAATGAGGAGGTTTTTAATTTATGCAATAATATTACGTTCCAACTTATTAAATCGATTATTAGAGTATGAATCTGAGTTATACGAAGTTGGATTCGTATTTGTTGGTTTTGATGGTTTATTTGGATCTGGTGTAGTAGGTGGTGTAGTTGGATTTGTATTACCATCACCAGTGCCGTCACCTTTGCCATCACCAGTTCCAGTACCGGTTCCATCACCAGTTCCAGTACCAGTGCCGTCACCAGTACCAGTACCATTACCATTACCATTACCATTACCGTTACCATTACCGTTACCATTACCATTACCATTACCATTACCATTACCATTACCGTTACCATTACCATTACCGTTACCGTTACCATTACCGTTACCATTACCGTTACCATTGCCGTTATCGTTGCCATTACCGTTACCGTTGCCATTACCGTTACCGTTGCCATTACCGTTACCGTTGCCATTACCGTTACCGTTACCATTACCGTTATTATCAGCTGGTGGGGTAGTTGGCTCTTCTGTAGTAGTTAAATCGACTGTAACAGTAACCGCAGCACTCTTTGTATCGCCATTAGTTGCTACGATCGTAATTTTTACTTTGTTTCCAGCTACAATACCATTAATTTTTGCTGATGTACCATTTACTTTTTGAGTTTGGCCTTTAACACCGTTTATATCATAGTTTACTTCAAAAGTAGTAGAAGCAAGTAACTCAGCAGGATACTGCCAATTTAACGAAACACTGCTCGTTTTTTCATCATATTTCGCTGTAACATTTTTAGCTGAATCTAATGTATCTGGTGTAGGAAGATCATCCATTTTTTCACCTTTAATATATAATTCGTTTTGAACATTTACAACTGAACTTGGTTTATGGAACGCAGATGAACGATCAGCTGTTGCTGCCAACATATCTCTAGCGATATATTTAGCTAAATTTGTTGATGTTTTACTTAAATAATGACCTTCTTTATTTTTCTCATATCCAGTCCATACCGAAACAGTAACATCTGGAGTATAACCAACAAACCAACTATCTCGAGTTGCGTTTGAAGGGAAGCCATACTTGTCTTTTACTTCTTGTGGGTAGTTTGTAGTACCAGTTTTACCTGCCATATCAAGACCAGGTACATTTGCTCTACCACCCGTACCACCTGGAGCCTTAACAACATCACGTAGCATATCTGTAATCATATATGCAGTGTAATCACTCATTGCTTGTTTTGGTTCAGGAGATAATACTTTTTCAGTTTTATCTTGATAGATTATTTTCGTAACAGCATGTGGTTTTATATAAACACCGCCATTACCGAAGGCTGCATATGCACCTGCCATTTCCATTGCAGATACACCTGTAAATCCACCGATTGCATGAGACTCGTAAAAACTGTTCTTTTGGAAGTTAAATCCAAGTCCGTTACCAAATTCACGTGATTTATCTAATCCAACTTGCTGCATTGTTTTTAAAGCAGGAATATTTCTTGAACCGATTAACGCCTTACGAATCGATAATTTACCTTTATAAGATTTATCAGCGTTTCGAATAGGTGTTCCATCAGAATATTGATATGGTTCATCAACAAGTTGATGATTAGTAGACCATTTTAAATATTGAATCGCAGGACCGTAGTCAAGGATTGGTTTAATAGTTGAACCAGGTTGTCTTTTAATATCTGTTGCAAAGTTTAGACCACCACTAGTTGTGTTTCTTCCAGCACCTACAGCTTTAATTTCACCTGTTTTAGTGTCAGTTAGTACAAAACCAGTTTGGAAATCATCGCTTGGATAAAATTCAGATCCTCGATTAATAATTTCATCTGCTTTATCTTGTGCTTTAGGATCTAAAGTTGTTTCAATTGTTAATCCATCTGTATTTATATCTGCATCACCGTATTTTTTAACCTCATCCATAACTACATCAATGAATGCTTGGTACTTTGTTTGGCCACTTTCATGAACTTTAACTAATGATTTCTCAGGAATTGCTTTTGCACTATCATATTGTTCCTTAGTGATGTAACCATATTTTTTCATTTGACTTAATACAACATTTCTTCTAGCTTCTGATTGAGCTGGATGTTTTGCTGGATTGTAGTTATTTGGACTTTGTACCATACCAGCAAGTGTAGCTGCTTCAGGTAATGTAATTTTCGATAAATCTTTACTAAAATATGTTTCACTTGCTTTTGCTACACCATAAACTCCGCGGCCTTTTAAACCATTTGAGAAGTAAACTTTATTTAAATACATTTCTAAAATTTGTTGTTTAGAATATTTTTGTTCAAGCTGGAATGATAAATACCATTCTTGTACTTTACGTTTAATTGTTTTTTGTGGAGACAAGAATGAGTTTTTGACAACTTGTTGAGTAATCGTACTACCACCTTGTGATCCAAATCCACCAGTAATATTAGCTAAAACTGCGCCAAGCACACGGCGGATATCAACACCTTTATGCTTATAAAAACGTACGTCCTCAGTAGCAATAAAAGCATCTTCTACTACTTTAGGAATCTCGTTATATGAAACTTTTGTTCTTTGTTCTGTTCCTAGTTCCGCAATAACATTCCCATTTTTATCTAGAATCGTAGACGATAAAGGTACTTTTAGCTTTGATTCATCAAGTTTAGGAGCATCACTTACTAAATAATAGAAAGTCCCAACTCCCCCAAGAATACAAAGTACCGCTAAAGTTAATATTGTTAATGTAATCTTTTTCCATAAACCTTCACGTTTTTTTGGTTTTACATTTGAAGGCTTTTCCATTTCCAATTGTTTTCGTTCTTGTCGAGAACTATACTCTTTTGCCATTTTTTTGTTTCTCCTGCCTTTCAAATGAACTTAATGAATTTATTAAAATATTAAATTACAAAAAGTTCATCGATACATTTTAAGTAAGGAACAATGATTGGATAACTTGGTTTAAGTAACGTTCCATACTCTTTGCATTCTTCTCTAGATATTGATTTTCTTCCACCATCTGTTTGCCTTTTCCAAAAGGTAAGAATATCAGTTGCTTTCATAAAATAAATTTCATTATATAATGAAAATTTTAATATGACAAACGAAATTCCACCGTGATTCAGTACATTTTCCATATGCTCTATTTGGTGTAAATGGAAATTTTGTAAAGGAAAACTAGTCTTATTATTCGTTTCCTTGGCTTCAAAATCAATATACTTCCCTTTATAGATGCCATTATAGTCGGTTGTTGAAGGCTGTTTAAAATAGGCCTCTCTAATAACTGCAGCGCTTCTTTTTGGATAGTCTACTTTTACGATTTGTACAGGTGTTGGTTTTTTATGTATGTTTGCGATGTTATTTGATAAATAATACGTATTAGTAGCATTTAAATCATCTTCAAGTGACATTCCGCGATTACTATAAGTATTATTTGATTTTACTTGTATTTCGTTATTTTTTTGACTTTTTTGAACTACATTATTTCTTCGATTTGGATAACTTATTGTCATAAAACCAACTCCACCTTAATTTACATACAACTCGTATTATAGCACTAAAACAGATGTTCGTGTAAAAAAATACCAGATTGCTTGGGGTGAGTCAATGAATGCAAACCATGAAAGCTGGAAAGGTTTCATAAAAAAAAGAAGAGAAAATCACAATTTATCACATGAAGAAGCAAAACTTATTGATTTAATAAAGAAAGAAACAGTTAAATATAATGCTGATAATATTTCCAGAACGATTGCATACCAAGAATATTTTTTAAGACAAAGTGAAATAGAGTGGTCTTTTCTTGCAAGTATGGTATCACGTAATGCAGGCTATAACATGACTGATTTGGAAAACGAAATATTCGTTAATGGACTAAGTGTAAAACAAAGAAAACAGCTTTTTATGACGTATGAACGTGCAAATTGGATTATTTTTTTAGATGCATTTCCACAGTTACTTCTTTTTGAATATTCAAAAGTAAAAAATAAGCCATTATTTTACCTATTGAAATATTTTTCAGTATCTAGTTTTATGGAAATTGAATGGGAGAAATATTGGACGGATCGAGATAAGAAAAGACTGGTCTATTCATTGATCATTAACGAACAAAATATGATTGAAAGACCTGTCATTCAAAATAAATTTTTTAAAAGTGAAGTTTTTAATTCTTTAGCATTTAAACTCCAGGAACAATTAAAACTTAGTTATGTTATATTTCCATCAAGTAATGGGGAACTATATGGACTTGTTATTTTCCAATTTGAAGATTTATCGAAAAGGATACAGATTGGGAAACAATTATATTCTATTTTATTTCATGAAGATATACACAATGAGTTTATCGATTTTGCTACGCAAACTATTCACACAGGCAGTAGAAGTGATTACGAAGGGTTAGTTGGAATTACAAGCTCAAATAATCCGAAATTAAGAGATGTCTATCCAATGATCCCTCACACACGAACTGTTGAGGAGGATTGGTACACAAGTAGTAAAATTTTAAATGAATGGTATGAAAATGAAATCGTTACGAGTGGAGATAGTTTTAAGGAATCTTTTTTAATTAAGCAAGAGCTACTTAGTTCGTTGTTAAAATTGAAATCGATTTTTCAATAATAATGCTAGCTGTTTTTCACGCTGTTGAAAAACGATCTTATCAACTAAGTACCAAATTTTCGTAAAAGGAGTAGTGTGATATTGATTTCCACTACAAGATGCTCGTTTTTCATGGGGCGAGATTCTTGAGCCTCGAGATCTTCCAAAAATGAATATTATATTCATTAATACATTGTTCACTTATTGTACATTTTCATTAATGACCGATTTATATTTCAACACTCTGAAAAAAGCTAGCACATAAATGCTAGCTTTTTTCATTTAAATTTTATAGAAATAATGTCAATCAAATCGATTGTGTCCCAACATTTATGTAGCAGGGAAATTAGGACCATCTAATTTTGGATTACCAGTTTGTTGACTTTTACTTTTTTCTTGCTTTTTCTTTTTTTCATTTTTGTTTTTTGCCATTTGAAACACCTCCATGTAATATACCTTTCCCAATTCTGTTCCACGTTACAAGTTTTTTTGTCGAAATTATAGATGAAAATACCTTTATTCACTTTGTTTAGCGAAATAGTTCTAGTTTTGTCAGTGAAGAAGGAGGTAGATGAACTGTTGTTGAATTTATTTTGTAAAGAAAATTTAGAAAATTAGGAAGAGGAGTTGAACTGTATGGAGTTAATTCAAAGAGAAGATTTTTTTCGAGCAATTGATGAATTTTTAAATGAGGTTGAATTTATTGAGCACTCCTTAGCTTTAAGAATTGATCAAAAGTGTGATGAAGAAAAGAATTCACTTTTAAATAAGATCCAGTCAACAACAGTGCATCTTCATCATTTTGAAAAGAAAGTAAGTCAAGCAAAAGAGGGTGGTAGTTGGATTTCAACACCATTTTTAGGAAGACAATTAGCATTTAACATTTAATAATCATATATAAGTAGAAGATGTTTTATTTGAATGAAGGTATAAGTAAATAAAAGGAATTAAATAAAGCGATACACTTTTACAATTTAGTAAATGTGTATCGCTTTATTTCTTATAATATTAATATTCCCGTTTACTAAATTGGCTTACAAGCGCCAAAACGTTCAAGTTCTTTAACTAATTCTCTGTAATGTTGAATAGTAACCTCACCATTTAGGTAATTTTGTTGTAAAAAGTCCATTAATTGATTAAAGTCAGTTGGTTCGAAACTTTTTGATGAAATAAACTTGCTCTTTAATTCTTGTAAAGTCATTATTACCCCTCCAACATTAAAATTTAATTAACAACTTGTATAACTATATAAAATGTATCATAAATATTTAAGATTTAAATTTTTTTAAAAATTTAAACTTCCGACATATTATGACAAATAGCGCATAAGATAATAGAAGTAACAGAATAGGCATTTGTAACATATTTATAAATGAGAAAACTTATAATGGATGTGAGAATATGGGATCTCAAATGTTTCCTCCAAATCATTCAGATAACAGCTTTGAGTGGTTTAGAAAACAAAATCAAATGATTGATGAGAATTTTAATTATCCAGAAATGAACCAATTAACGAATGAAAATCAGCGTTACTATGGAAATACAATTCAACCTTTTTCCCAAAATCCTACTATTAATACTCAACAACCACCAGTTCAATCACAACAGACACAACATACACCGTCAACTCAACTAACACAACCACCACAACCAATCCAACAATCACAGATGATTGAGCCATCTCCTTATGGGGGACCATCAATACAAACTAGTAGTTATGGTCAATTAAGTCAAATCCAGTATGCAGCACCACAACAGTTTTCAATGCAACATCCTGCTGTTTCGTATAACCAAGTGTACCAATACGATCCTAATTTTTTCGGGATGATGCAAAATCAATATCCACATATGCCAATGAATCCTTCACAATTTGGTAATCAAACGAACTATTTAACTAGCCCTCAAAATCACCAGTATTCCATGCAACCTCAACACGCACAAATGTTACAACAAGGTCCATTTACAACTCCACCAATGTTTGCGCCAAGTACACCTTATCCAACTCAACCAAAAAAATTAAACCAACAAAATAATAATGGTCAATCTTTTCAGTTTTCATCAATATTAAATCAATTTAAAAATGGTTCCGGTTCGTACGATGTCCCTAAAATGATGTCTACTGCGGGTCAAATGATGAATACCATGAATCAAGTAGGCGGACTATTTAAACAAATTGGGGTTTTCTTTAAATAAAAAAGCCAGGAATCCCTGGCTTTTTTTCGTTGTATAACACTTTTATCTCTATTACTATTAATCATTTCTAGATAAAGAATGTACAAGTTTGTAGCGGTCCGCTCTGTATACAGTCAATTCGTATTCTAAAACTTTGCCACTTCTTAAATAGGTTGTACGATAAATTGCTAATACGGGACAATTCGGCGGAATTTCTAATAATTGAGCTTCTTCTTCAGAAGGCATTCTAGCTTGAATCGATTGATCAGCATATTGAATAGGGTCCGGAATATTGGCATTTACATAATCAAAGAATGATTTTTCTAAAACACTTTGATTTAGGTTTGGAGCTATATCACATGACACATGAATACTTTCAATCGACATAGGAATTGAGTCTGCTAATCGGACTCGTTTAATAAAATAAATGGGATCGTTTTCTTTTATCTTAAGTATAGTAGATAATGCTTTATCAGAATTTAAGATATCAAATTGAATTAATCTACTACTTGGTTTTAAACCTCTTTCAATCATTTCTTCTGTGTAACTATTTAATCTGCTAATTTTTTTTTCAACTTGTTGACGACTAACAAATGTACCTTTACCTTTTTGCCTATAGACAATTCCTTCTTGAACTAAATTATTTAATGCTTGTCGAACGGTCATGCGAGATATTTGGAATTTCTCTGAAAACTCTCTTTCTGATGGAATTAATTCATCAGCGGGGTATTCACCTGATGCGATTTTACATTTTATGTATTCTAATAATTGGTGATAAATTGGTATTGGGGAATTTTTGTTAATCATTTTTTACTCCTTGTATTGCATTAATCTAAATTTTATCTATAATTTAAAACGATTTCATAACTCATTTTAAAGGAATAAAATGCTTTCGGCAATCATTGTCTATACTCGCAAAAATCAGAATATTTAAACTTTTAATCATTATTAATTTTATTGTTGTGAAATATGTTCAAACCTAATAAAATAAAAAAGTTGACATTAAAGTATATTTAGGATATTGGAGAGGATAAATTTGAACAAAATACTTTTTTTATTTTTTTTCACAATTACATTAACATTAATTATTTTTACTAGTTTTAAACAAGCCTTATATGTAATTTTATCTTAAGTAAAATTTCTACGAAAAAATTTTAACAATAATATTCCTAACATAATAACTAATCTAAAAGGGAACAAAATATCCTCTATGAGCAGCAATCAAATATTGAAATATTGATCTTAAATTGTCTTAATAGTTGATTTCCACTAAGCTAATGACTACTAAAGTAAAGTTAAATATTAGATTCCCTCAATATAAATTTCTACATTTGAATATTATTTAAATTAATGATTTTTGCGAGATAAAATTATACTTACAATTTTTATTTGTTACTAAATATTTGAAATACAGCAGAGTATTTAATAAAATAAAATTTAATTTGTGGAAGAACTTTTAGTTCTTCCTAATTTATTATTGTGAGGTAATATGAAGATACTACTTATATCTGGTTATAAATCATTTGAATTAGGAATTTTTTCGAATAAACATGATGCAGTTAAATACATAAAAAAAGCAATAAAAAATAAAATAATTTTATTTATAGATGAATTAGAATGGATTATTATTTCAGGGCAAATGGGTACCGAATTATGGGCCGCAGAAGTAGTATTCGAACTTCAGCTTGAGTATCCTGAGTTAAAGCTGGGTATTTTTACACCCTACGAAGATCAAGAGAAAAATTGGAATGAAGCAAATAAAGAATATTATAATGAAATCTTAATTGGGGCAGATCACGTCGACTCAATTTCAAGAAAACCATACGAATCTCCAATACAGTTAAAAGCAAAAAATGAATTTTTAGTTAGTAAAAGTGATGGATGTATTTTATTTTACGATAATGAAAAAGAAGGAAGTCCTAGGTATTTATATGATTTAGCACACAAGAAAAATGAACTATTTAATTATCCTGTAGAAATCATCACATTTGACGATTTACAAGTGATTGCAGAAGAGTCATTTGAGAATGATGATAATAAATATAGGGAAATATAGAATAGATAATTGACAATTTATGAAGACTTTGAAAAAATAGAAGGTAAATATTTCTAAATGTTTTGGGGTGACACACATGGAAGCAACAAAAATAAAACTAAGTATAAAAGATATCCTAAATAAAGAGTTTAAAGTTTCGATGCGAGGATATAATCAAGAGGAAGTGGATCAATACTTAGACACGATCATTAAAGATTATGAATCGTTTCAAAATCAAATCGTAGCCCTACAACAAGAAAATGCAAAATATAAAAAATTGTTGGAGGATCAAAAGAACACAGCTACACCTCCACCATCACCTTTTAATAATACGAATACTGATGTTCTAAAAAGATTATCAAATTTAGAGAAGCATGTTTTTGGAAGTAAATTATTCGAATAATTTTAACTAAATTTATATTTTAAGAAAGCATTGCAAACTTAAGTATAATTTACTATACTAATAAATGTTCGTTTCAATATGTTCGGGTAATCGCTGCAACGCTAGACGTTGTTGAGGAAAGTCCATGCTCGCACAGTCCTGCGATGGCTGTAGTGATCGTGCCTATCGAAGTCATAAGATAGGGTAGCTGTGTATCAGCTAACGGCAGGGAACGGACCTAAGTCCTTTACGGATATGGTTCTACTACCTTTAAAGTGCCACAGTGACGTAGTCCTCGAAGAAATGAGAGGAGTGGAACGCGGTAAACCCCACGAGTGAGAAACCCAAATTATGGTAGGGGAATCCTTTCAAAGGAATTGAACTGAGAAAGGGACAGATTATTCTGTAGATAGATGATTACCACCTTGTAGTACGAGGCGAGAGCCGCTTGCAGTACGAATGGTACAGAACATGGCTTACAGAACATATGAAATGATGAAACTGTATAAAAACTCTTCATTATATGGAGAGTTTTTTGTAATTTCGACGTAAATTGTTCATAATGAAAATAGGAATTAAAATGAAAATATGAAAAGAAAAGTTCATTCTTAATTTGAATGAGATAGGTGGTAAAATTGGCGAAATATACATTAATTGCTACTGCTGCAATGGGTATCGAAGCCCTAGTCGCTAGAGAAATAAAAAGCCTAGGTTTTGAAGATGTAGTAGTTGAAAATGGTCGAGTATTATTTAAAGCGGATGAAGCTGGAATTGTGAAAGCGAATTTGTGGCTAAGAACAGCTGACCGAGTGAAACTTCGTGTTGGTGAATTTAAGGCAACCTCATTTGATGAATTATTTGAAAAAACAAAAGCCTTACCTTGGCATATGTTTATACCAAGAAACGGTCAATTTCCTGTATCAGGAAAATCTCATAAATCAAAATTATTTTCAGTATCAGATTGCCAAGCAATCGTCAAAAAAGCAATTGTTGATAAATTAAAAACAATCCAAAATATTCAAGGTATGTTAATTGAAGATGGTCCATTATTCCGAGTGGAAGTCTCTATTTTAAAAGATATCGTAACATTAACGATTGATACTACTGGTCGTGAAGGCTTACATAAAAGAGGATATCGCGTAGATCAAGGTGAAGCACCATTAAAAGAAACACTTGCTGCATCATTAGTATTACTAACGAATTGGAATGCTGATTTACCTTTTGTTGATCCATTTTGTGGATCTGGTACGATTCCAATTGAAGCTGCATTAATTGGACATAATATTGCTCCAGGATCGTTTAGAAGCTTTGCGTCTGAAGATTGGCACTGGATCGGCAAAAAAAGATGGAATGAAGCAAGACAAGAAGCAGAAGACTTAGCAAACTATGATCAAAAACTTGAAATAATCGGATCAGATATTGATCATCGAATGATTAATGTTTCAAAAGCGAATGCTGATGAAGTTGGATTATCAGATACAATCGCTTTTAAACAAATGCAAGTAAAAGACTTTACTACTAAATCTGAGTATGGATATGTTGTTACAAACCCACCATATGGTGAGCGATTAAACGATCGTCCTTACGTTGAAAAGTTATATTCAGATATGGGGAATGTTTTTACAAAATTAGATACATGGTCAGCGTATGTACTAACTAGTCATGAGGGATTTGAACAATTTTACGGTAAACCTGCAACAAAAAAACGTAAATTATTTAATGGCTTCATTAAAACTGACTATTATCAATACTTTGGAAAAAGACCTCCAAGAAAAATCGAAGAGTAAAAATTTAAAAGGGTGTTCCCAATTGTCGATTAGACGATTGGGGCACCTTTTATTTATAATATCTTATTTCGGTAAAGTTTTTACGAACAAAATTTGAACAAAAATTGTATTAGATTTATCAATATCATAAATTTATTGAAGGGACAATTCTAAATCCATGATTTTTTTCAAGTAAGTGTGCAACATGCCAATTCGTTTCTGCAGTACTTTTATATTGAGTGACTAGATCATGGAATTCATGACTAGTGAAACTCTTTTCATGCTGAAGCAAATAAAGGTCCCTTACAACACTTATATCATCATTCGTATCAAAATTAGTCTGAATTAAAGAATATAAGTACAAATAAACACCTCCAAACTACCATTTTTATCACTATTTTATAGATTTCCCGATAATTTGAATGTTATTGCCATTAGATTATCTGGAAATATAATCATTTTTTTATTAAGAAGAATGATTATTTGTTACAATAAATCTAGAAAAGTAACCCAATTTAAAGGACTGATCAAAATGAAAAAACTACGTATCGGGATGGTAGGATTAGGCAATATTGCACAAAAAGCATATTTACCAATTCTTACAAAAGAAGAAAACTGGGATTTTATCGGTGCATTTTCACCAAATAAAGAAAAGCGTAAGAAAATATGTTCACAATATCGAATTCATGATTTTGAAAGTTTGGATTTACTTGCAGAACAAAGTGACGCAGTATTTGTACATAGTTCAACTAGTTCACATTTTGAGGTAGTATCGTATTTATTAAATAAAGGTAAAGATGTATATGTTGATAAACCACTAGCAGCTACATTGCCAGAGTCAGAAAAATTAACTGAATTAAGTATTAAACTAAATAGAAAACTTATGGTTGGATTCAACCGCCGATTCTGTCCAATGTATGTGCAGGCAAAAGAAGAGGCAAAGAATATAGCGTTAATTAGATTTGAAAAGCATCGAGAGAATAAAATCGGGTCTAATTCATTCGAGTTTACGATGCTGGATGATTATTTACATTTGGTTGATACAATTAGATGGTTTGCAGACGGAGAAGTTAACTTGATTAATGGAAGGGTTCAACTTACTCATACTAATCAACTAGAGTATGCTACACACCAATATGAATCGTTAGAAGGAACTACAATTAATACAGTAATGCACCGAAAGTCAGGAACAAATCTTGAGCGCTTAGAATTAATTAATGAAGGTTCGATTATAAGGGTAAAAAATATGAACAACTTTGAAATCGAAAAAAATAACACAATTAGTAATTCGTTTTCATCATCATGGGACACAACATTAAAACAAAGAGGTTTTGAGGATTGTATTAAACATTTTATCAATTGCATTTACTCTGATGAAAATCCATCGATTAATGGTGAAGAAGCATTAAAATCTCAAATGATTGTTGAAGAAATGATAAAACAAGCAAAAGGTTGGTAAAAATAACTAAGGGGAGATTAAGGAGTATTATGAATTTAAAGCAATGTACACTTTTAATTCGTTCCTAATTCACAGATTCCTTAGTCTTTAAGTGATCATGCCTTATTTCCCTTGCCTTTCCCTCACTTTTTTTGTATGATAGCGGGTAGAGACAATTTTTAAATAATATAATGGATCGAATAAATTTGCAAAATTAAAGTTCTCACAAGAGGACTTTTTCTTTTTAATTTACATTTTGGGGGTAGCAATGAGTCATTCAACTAAATTACCTTTTGAGGTAGGAAAGCAAGACCAATTCATTGAAAAGCTAGGGGAGTGGATTGGGGACGTTTTTTACGATTTATTACCAGATGCAGGCTATGAATTAAGAGATGAGCAAATCTTTATGGCTTATCAAGTTGAAAGAGCTTTTAAAGAAAAGAAAGTTATTTTTGCTGAAGCAGGTGTTGGTACAGGTAAAACGTTTGTCTATTTGCTATATTGTTTATGCTATGCAAGATATACTGGTAAGCCAGCTATTATCGCATGTGCTGATGAATCTTTAATCGAGCAGCTAGTAAAGAAAAATGGGGACATTGAAAAATTATCGAATGCTTTAAATTTATCAATTGATGTTAGATTAGCTAAATCAACTACAAATTATTTATGTTTAAAAAAATTAGATTTACAGCGTTCGGAAATTGACGTATCGGATGCCGTTTTAGGAGTTTATGAAAATTTACCAAGCTTTGTAAATGATTATGGAACACTCCAAAAATTTACTCCATATGGGGACCGTACTGAATATAAGGATCTAACAGATGAAGAGTGGGATACAATTTCATATGATTATTTCCAGGATTGTTCTACTTGTGAACAAAGACATAGATGTGGACAAACTCTATCAAGAGAACATTATCGTAAAGCAACTGACTTAATTGTCTGCTCACAAGAATTTTATATGGAGCATATTTGGACGGTAGAATCTAGAAAACGTGAAGGTCAATTGCCATTACTACCTAATCCAAGTTGTGTAGTATTTGATGAAGGACATTTACTTGAATTTGCAAGTCAAAAATCGTTAACATATCGACTTCAACAAGAAACATTAAACACATTTTTATCATTTTTAATGCAATCAGGTACGCGTGAAAGTTTCCAACAGTTACTAGAAGATACATTAGAAACGTATGATCAATTCTTTTTTGAATTAGATAATAATACTGAAGAAGTTGAAGGATCTAGACGTTTTAAACTGAATATGAATGAAAGATTAATTAAGTTAGCAAGGAGATTAAAATCTCAAATTAGTAGTATTGGTGATGAATTAGTCTTTGAAAGTGAAATGTATACGATTGATGAATATCAGTTAAACATTGTTGATGAGCATTTAGATGATGTTGAGCGTTGCTTAAATTTATTTATTAATGAAATTACAGCGATTCAATGGATTGAATATAATCAAAATGAATTAACACTTGTCATCATGCCAAAGGCTGTAAATGAGCTTCTACAAGAAAAAGTATTTAATCAGAAAATGCCGATTGTATTTTCATCTGCAACTCTTTCTCAAAATAGTTCTTTTGATTATATCGCAGGTAGTTTAGGGATAAAAGATTACTTATCATTTTCGGTTAATTCTCCGTTTGACTATGATGAACAAATGAAAATAGAGTTAAATCAAGTTGACCCAACCAAAATTGAGGAAAAAAATGAAAAGATTATTGAGAAGTTAAAGGATAATAACGGAAGTACATTAATTCTCTTCAATTCAACTCAAGAAATGAAAAAGTTTAAACTGCAAGTTGAAAAAGAAAAATTAGACTTCAATTTATACTTTGAAGGTGAAGAAGAAATTAGTTCAATTGTACAAAAATTCCAAGAAGATACTAGCGCATCTTTATGTGCAGTTCATTTATGGGAAGGATTAGATATTCAAGGAATGTCACTAAGTCAAGTGATCATTCACGCGCTACCATTCCCGCCAAATGATCCAGTATTCCAATCAAAACGTCAAAATGCACAGAACCCTTACTTCGAGATCGATGAGCCGTATATGTTATTAAGATTACGCCAAGGAATTGGACGACTAATTCGTAGTCATGAAGATAAAGGAAGAATCGTTTTATTTATCGAGAATGATCTAAACAAGGAAACGAAAGAAAAAATCTTAAATAGTTTGCCTGTTAATCCATCTTAAAAATCTTAAAAAGCTAGCATTCGCTAGCTTTTTTTAATTACAAATTCCAACTCTAGAGTTACTAAAATTGCATTCGAAAAATTCCTTAAATGCGAAAAAAGCCGTATCTCCAGTCGTAATACGTTGGCCATCAATCGGTAAATAATTCTTTTCAGCACGAATATCTTTCGTTATTGGACCATCTGGTAAGTAAGTAGGGCAAACAATCGTCCAATTTAACTGACTATGGTTTAATAAGTTATATGCTTTTTCATGATCAGTTGCTGCGGTTGTTGATTTTCGTTTTGATTCAGAGCTTAAATAACGAAGAATTGTTGGATCAACTCTTGATTGTAAAATACCTGCAGTTCCAATTGTAACGATCCTACCTATTTTTTTCATTTCCAGAAGAGGGATTAGTAGTCCCATAGTTCTAGATAAAATATTTTCACTGCCAGTATTTAATGCAGAAATTACTCCATCTACGTTTTCTAAAGCTAAATTTAAATCATTTTCATTTAGCGTATTTCCTTTTAAAACTGTAAGAGCTTCATGATTAATCGTTATTTTTTGTTCATCTCTTACTAAAGCAATTACTTCACATTTAGCTTCTAATAATAAATCCACTAAAAAAGAACCGACTCTTCCAGTTGCTCCTAATAATAATATTTTCATAACATCACCTTGCTGTATTGTACAATACTTTTATTAAACATGTCTTTTAAAGAAACTTAATCATTTGAATTCTGTTAACGAAAGTGCTTTTGAAGCTTAATATTAATTCGATATAAAAGTTATGATAGAATGAAATTAACAATATTTAGAAATGAGTGATAAATATGGCAAATAATAAGATACAAGAAGAATTCATTGAATATTTAAAGAAAATCGAGAATTATAATGAAGCAATTAATGTTATGTATTGGGACCTAAGAACTGGAGCTCCTAAAAATGGTGCTGAACAAAGATCAAATGTCATCAGTCAAATTTCTGCTGAAGTATTTGAAATGACGACATCAAGTACAATGGAAAACTATTTAAATTTATTAGAAAAAGAAATAGGTACTGGCAACTTAAATGAAGTCATTGAAAAATCTGTTAAGGAATGTAGAAAAAATTATGACTTAAATTGTAAAATCCCTAAAAATGAATATGCAGAATATGTAAAGCTTTGTTCATTAAGTGAAAATGCTTGGGAAGATGCTAAAAATGAAGGTGACTTTAGTAAGTTTCAACCATATTTAGAAAAAATTGTAGCGATGAAAAAACAATTCATTGAATATTGGGGCTATAAAGAAAAGAAATATGATACCTTATTAAGCTTTTATGAGCCTGGTATGACAACTGGGAAGCTTGATGAAGTATTTGGGAAAGTAAGAGAAAGTCTTGTACCACTAGTTGCAAAAATTTCAAAATCACAAACTAGACTAATTCGCGAAGAATTGTCACAACCAATCTCAATTGAAATTCAAAAAGAAGTAAGTGAAGATATTCTTGAAAAATTAGGTTATAATTTCGATTCTGGTCGTTTAGATGAAACAGTTCACCCATTTCAGATTACGTTAAATCCTGGTGATGTTCGTGTAACAACGAAATATATAGAAGATAACTTTATGAGTGCGCTTTTTGGAACCATTCACGAATGTGGCCATGCACTTTATGAGCAAAATTTATCATCGAATTTAATTGGGACACCATTATGTGAAGGTGCATCGATGGGAATTCACGAGTCTCAATCACTATTCTTTGAAAATATGATTGGAAGAAGTAAAGAGTTTTGGGAAACACAGTATGAAAATTTAATCGCGAAAACTGGCGATTATTTTAAAAATTTATCGGTTGAAGAATTTTATAAAGCAATAAACCATAGTGAGCCTTCATTAATTCGAATTGAAGCGGACGAGTGTACATACCCATTGCATATAATGGTTCGATATGAAATTGAAAAAGAACTGTTTGATGGTGATTTACAAGTAAAGGATTTACCAAAAGTATGGAATGAAAAAATGGAAGAATACTTAGGAGTCGTTCCATCAAACGATCGAGAAGGCGTTCTACAAGATGTTCACTGGGCAGGTGGAGATTTTGGTTATTTTCCTTCGTATGCTTTAGGTGCAATGTATGCAGCGCAGTTTAAGAATAAAATGAAACAGGATTTAACCGATTATGAATCGATTTTAAAAAGCGGTGAGATTCATCAAATTGTAAATTGGCTAACACTTAATATTCACCAATATGGAAAACTAAAAGAACCGAAAGAAATTTTAGTAGATGTTACAGGGGAAGAATTAAATGTTAAATACTTTATTGAATACTTAGAAGATAAGTACACTAAATTGTATAATTTAGCATAATCTTATTCGTATGGGGAGGTTCTTAATAAATCTCCCTATACAAAACATTAAAGCAAACATAAATAAATGATTAATTCAAACTTATTAATTTTTTATGTTTTTTTAATAAGTTCAAAGAATAGACATATTTAGATATTTAATAAATTGCTTTTTTATAGTATAGTAGATAAAAATGAAAGCGTGTTCACGGTTACTTATTAAGAAGAGTTGAATTTAATAAGGGGAAATATTGAAGTTTTAAAGGAAGCCTAATTAAGTTCAAGAAATATTCACATTTAGAGAGTCTTAAGATATTTTTTTATAGTATTATAGATAAAAATGAAAGCGTGTTCATACTTTTTTGAAAAGGAGGTAATTTGAATGTTTTTTAGAACAGCCAGATCTTTAGAACGAAATATTGAAGAAAAACGAATCAAGTTGCAAGAAGCTCAAAATCAAAATAATGACAATCATCATGAAGTAGTAAAGATTCGTCATCAGTTGGACACTGATTTAAGAGAACTACAGAAATTGTTGAAAACGGTTGCAGGTAAACAATCAAAAATTAATATTAAACCAATATGATAAAATAGTACATAGATCACAAAAAAAATTTTGTGGTCTTATTTTTTTGCTCTTTTCGCATATTTTATTGCTTTCTTAAACAAAAAATAAACCTTGGATAAACAAGGTTTTTCTCCGTTAAATGCGCAATTTAGTCGATCTACTAATTAGTTACTTTCATATTTTTTATTTCGTCTAAATAAAAAAGTAAACCCAAAAATATATCCTATAAAAAATCCTAATGCATGACCGTACTGTCCATCTTGATTTATCGAAATATTCCTAATAAAACCTCATGCTACGTAAAATTCAAACTTATTATTTCTCATTTTTGAAAATGATAAATGCTAAGAGAAAACTGAAAAAAGTGATTAAGCCAGCAACTATACCAGCAATATAGCGATTACTATAATGTATATAACTTTCTAACACAGTAATTGCAATTGAAGAAAAGGCACATGCAAATAATGCTTGAGTAATACTCATTTTTCCTGTCAAAATTTTCTTCATTAAATATCTCCTTTGTAAATTTCTATTTAATTTTAATAATTCTACTTAATAGTAATTAGTCCTTTTTAAATGAAATATCTTAATAAGAAGAGGGAGACTTGTCATAGATCAATAGTCAAAATTTTCATCTCTTTTTTAGTTTGTTTATCAACCGAACATTAAAAATTATCATGTAGTGAAAAAACAACTTATGCAGCTTGTATAAAAAAATTAAATCAAATAGTTAAAAATCACTAATCAAAAACAAAACTTCCTAAGTATAATAGAGTATATCGATTAATATCCATTTTTTTATAAAATGTGGAATGAGGTTCTAGATGGATTTCGAACAGGCAAGTCGTTTTAGAAGATTGTTTGCAGCTTGGATCGATGGCTCATTAAATCTTTTATTTTCTAAATTAGGGTTAATAATACTTGGGTTAGAAAGTAAAGACATTTTAGATTTTTTTATGTTTAGTAGTAAGCAACTGTTTCTATATTCAATTTGGTCGCTATTATTTATTTTCCTATTTTATGTCATAGTACCTACTTATTTTTGGAACGGACAAACAATAGGAAAAAGATTATTAAGTATTATGGTTGTGAAGGATACAGAAGACTTAGTTGATTTCAAAACAATGACATTACGCTCGATATTTGCTTTTGGTTGCCAGCTAAATTTGCCAATATTTATAGTGGTAATTGGAATTTTGTATCTCGTTGATCTATTTTTTATCTTCCGAAAAGATCGGAAAACATTGCATGATTTAATCGCTAAAACGAAAGTTGTTTATTATTAAAAAGCACTAAAAAAATACCCTTTAAAGCTATTTACAAGCTTTAAAGGGTATTTTTGCATTTATCTTATAATGAAGTTTTAGCTAAATATGCATCTAGTTGGTCAAAAGTACCAGTAAAGCCTTGTTGCATAGAATCTTTATTTGCAATAAATGCTGCAACTTCTTCATCAGTAGCATTGATTGGAAAACCTTTTAATGTAATAGTTGTTTTCCCATCATTTTCTTCTAAAGTTAAAGTATTTTGAATTTCCAATGGCCAAACTTCAAAGAATGGAGCACGGACCATATTACCTTCTTGATCAGAGAATGAATTAACAAATACAATTTTCTCAGGTTCAATAATTTCACCAAAAACAAATAATCCCCACATTACGAATCCTTCTGGAGATTCCATTTTATAGTGGAATTTACCTCCTTGTCTAAATTCTAACGTTGCTACATCCATTTCAAAGCCTGTTGGACCCCACCAATTTTTAAGATGGTCTGCTTCTGACCAAACCTTGAATACTAATTCACGTGGCGCATCTACAACCCTTGTTAAGACTAATCCTTGCTCATCTACATTAAACGTATTTTTACTCATTATTAATTCCTCCATTTATTTTATATTGATTAAAAAATCTGCTAGGCTGCTTAAAGTCTGTTTTCCGTCTTCTATTGCGCCGTATTCTTCAACAACTTTATTGCGAATTTCTACAGATGCAAAAAGTGATGTCATAGTAAGTAATGTTTTCCCTGTACTTCTCCTTTCAAAAATAGTTAATACAAATCAAATTGTGTGCGTTGAATAAGTCATGATTATTTGCCTTGTAATTTTTTTAAATAATCGTCCAATTGATCGAATCTCTGTTCCCAGACGTGTCGGAATGACTTAATCCACGAATCCATTTCTTTTAGCGGCTGGGGTCTTAGTTTATAAATTCTTTTATTGGCGATTGGTTGAACTTCGACAAGCCCAGCTTCGCTTAGAACGCGAAGATGCTTTGAAACCTGTGGTTGTTTAAGTCCTAAGCTTTCAGCAATTTCCCCGACTGATAAAGGACCGTCACGTAAGAGTTCGACAATCTGTAAACGGTTCGGCTCTGCAAGAGCAATTAAAGTCGAATTCATAAATCGAATATACCTCACGTGGAATATTCCTGTCAAGGAATATTCGGAATGCAAATTTTGTGTTGATCAAAAAAGGATTCAAAGACTTGAGTAGTATATACGAAGTGATTTGACAATATCCGTTTTGTCGAGAAATATTATTTAAAAAGTGAGATAATTCTTCTTAATCCATCTATTTTTTATGTTACTATTTAGCTGACTCAAAAATTTGATATTTAAAGGTGGGTGTTTTGATGAGCTTAAAAGATTATGAGGCTTCGTTTTTAGAGTATGTAAGAAAAATGTTAAACATTGAAGAAGCAATTGGTGTTTTATATTGGGATCTTCGAACAGGTGCACCAAAAAATGCTGTTAGTCAGCGTTCAAATGTAATTAGTCAATTATCAGCCGATGTATTTAAAATGAGTACTTCAAAAGATATGGCTCACTATTTAATTACAATGGAAGAAGCCATTAGTGCAGGTAAATGTTCGTTAGAAGTTGAAAAAACTGTAAAATATTTAAGAAAGCAATACGATCAAAATACGAAAATACCAGTTGATGAGTTTGAAGCCTTTGTAAAATGCCAAGCAATTTCTGAGAGTGTTTGGGCAGAAGCGAAGGAAGAAAATAATTTTGCTAAATTTGAACCTTATTTAACTGAAATAATTGAGTATAAACGTAAATTCATTGAATATTTAGGATATAAGGACTGTAAATATGATACATATTTAGATCAATATGAACCTGGAATGACTGTAAATAAACTGGACGAAGTATTTTCAGAAGTAAGAAATAAATTAGTACCGATTGTTAAAGCTGTAGCGACAAGTGGGAAAAACTTTGAAAAAGAAGAGATTAAAGCATTCGTTTCAATGCAAAAACAAAAAGAAATATGTGAGCAACTATTAGCTTCTCTTGGTTATAATTTTGATGCCGGAAGATTAGACCCTACTCCACATCCTTTTGCTACTTCTCTTAATTTAGGTGATGTTCGAGTAACAACGAAATATCATGAAAATAATTTTGAAAAAGCCATGTTTAGTACAATTCATGAATGTGGTCATGCTCTATATGAGCAAAACATTTCCAAAGATTTGGAAGGTTTACCGATCGCTCAAGGAGCATCTTTAGGTATTCATGAATCTCAGTCCCTTTTATATGAAAAGATAATTGGACAAAGCTATGAATTCTGGAAATCAAATTATCCAAAGTTAAAAGAGCAACTTAATGGAGTGCTAGATAATGTTACTTTAGATGAATTTTATAAAGTCATAAATCATAGTAAGCCATCTTTTATTCGTATTGAAGCTGATGAATTAACTTATCCTTTACACGTAATGATTCGTTATGAAATTGAAAAGGATTTATTAGATGGCAAAATTCAGGTTACTGATCTTCCTTCAATTTGGAATCAAAAAATGGAGGAGTATTTAGGAATAATTCCTAAAACTGATCGAGAAGGTGTTTTACAGGACGTACATTGGTCGATGGGGCATTTTGGATACTTTCCAACTTATGCATTAGGTGCAATGTATGCTGCTCAAATTAAAGCAACAATGGAAAGAGAATTACCAAATTTTAATGAATTAGTTGAAACGAATGATTTTCAAACAATTCTTGATTGGTTAAAAGTGAATATTCACCAATATGGTGCAATGAAAGAACCGCAACAAATTTTGAAGGATGTTACTGGTGAAGAATTGAATGTTAAATATTTTGTAGATTATTTAGAATCAAAATACACAAAATTATATGAGTTGGAAGAAGTAAATAAATCATAAACGTGTATTAGAAGCGTTATGAGGGCTATTTCAGAATCGTTTTAATGGAAATAATTGCGAATGTAGATTTGAGTAAAATGAGATATACTAAAACTGCACAACAGAAAGAAAACTCCTTTGAAACGCTTAGACAATTCTTATTATTTGTTCATGGTCCATGAATGAATAGCGAATTGTCTTTTTTTGCATTTATAAAAGAATAATTTTCCAATTTTAAACAAAAGGTAATGACTACAAGGAGTGGAAAATTATGCCTTTAATTTTATCTGTTGGAAAAGCTGTACCTAAATATAAAATCGATCAGGAAAATGTAGTACCTTTTATTCGAGATCTTTTTTTGAAAAGATATCCTTCAATTGATCGTTTATTATCTGTATTTCAAAATGGTGAGATTCAAAGTCGATATATTGCTAAGGAGCTTCCTTGGTATAGCGAAGAGCATAGCTTTGAGCAAAAAAATCAGGCATACACTGAAATCTCGATTGAATTGTCGATAGAAGCGATTAAAAATTGTGTGACGAGTAATGAATTTTTATCTTCAGAAGTTCAATATGAAGAAATTGATGGAATTATTTTTGTATCTTCAACTGGTATTTCTACACCCACAATTGATGCTCATATAGCTAATATCCTGCCATTTAATTCTTCAATTAAAAGAATACCAATATGGGGGCTAGGATGTGCAGGTGGTGCTAGTGGTATTTCAAGAGCATTTGATTATTGTAAAGCCCATCCAAAGTCAAATATTTTACTAGTTGCAGTTGAATTATGTAGTTTAACATTTCAAAAAGAAGATCTGTCCAAGAGTAATATAATAGGAACTTCACTATTTGCTGATGGAGCAGCAGCGGTACTAGTTATTGGCGATGAAAGTGATTTGAAAAATCGAACGATACATAAATCTTTGCCGTCAATTGAACAAACTAACTCAACTCTAATGCCAAATTCATTAGACGTAATGGGATGGGATGTTCGGAATGATGGTTTATTTGTCATTTTTTCTAGGGATATTCCATCGATTGTTAAAAGTTGGTTACAACCAGTTGTTACAACCTTTCTAACGGAAAATGAACTAACGATAAGGGATATAACTCACTTCATTGCTCATCCTGGAGGGAAAAAAGTATTGGATGCTTATATTGAATCTTTAGATCTTTCCGAAGCGAATATCGGAATATCCTTAAATATTTTAAAATCATATGGAAATATGTCATCTTGTACTGTTTTATTTGTGTTATCTGAGTTTATGAAGTTAGGAAAAACGAATGAGTACGGACTTCTTTGTGCTTTAGGACCAGGATTTAGTTCAGAGTTATCTTTGTTAAAGTGGGTAGAATGCTAATGTTAAAGATTATTTTTTTATTCATCATCATACAAAGAGTGATTGAGCTAGGTATAGCAAAGAAAAATGAAAAAAAATTAAAAATGCGGGGTGCACTTGAATTTGGCCAAGAGCATTATAAATTTTTTATCATCTTACATAACATGTTTTTTATATCAATTTTAATTGAGAATTATTTCATTCAATATATAGAAATTGGATTTTTAACATTTCTCCTAATCGTTTTTGTCATTTTACAATTAGCAAGGGTATGGGTTATTTCTACGTTGGGGGAAAGATGGAATACAAAAATCATCATTTTACCTAATGAAAAATTAGTAAAACGTGGGCTTTATAAATATATCAAGCATCCAAATTACATAATCGTTACAATTGAATTATTAGTAATACCAATTATGTTTCATGCGTATATTACAACTGTAATCTTTTCTGTTTGTAATTTAATTTTATTAAAAGTAAGAATCCGAGAAGAAAATAAAGCGCTTTTACAATCAATCGAATAGTTATTGACAAATGGAAAATAACTGATTATGATTAATGTAGAATGAAAATCATTATCAACTTCGAAAGGTTGTGCGTCAAATGGTTCTTGGATTTGTGTCAGCTACAATTCTTTTATACTTTTTATTAACTAAATATGTACTTAAACAAGTTCAAAACTAGGTGATGTTACCTAGTTTTTTTTATTTTATATGCATATGCCTATACATTCTTCTTCCAAATTAATATATATGGGGATAAAATAATGCTAGGGAAAATATTTGAGTATGAAATGAAATGGGGAAATCACGTTGCAAAACACTAAGATTAACAGAGGGGAATTACTGAATAAGGTTTCTTCAGGTATCAATTTACTTTCTGAACAAGGAAATTCGAAGGAATTATTTCAATTAAAAAAATTAGCATACAAAATACAAAATAAGGAAAGTTATTACGTATTTTGTGGGCATTTTTCTGCTGGTAAGTCATCCTTACTAAATGATCTTTTACAAGTTGAAAAACTACCTACAAGCCCAATTCCTACAAGTGCAAACGTTGTAAAATTAAAAAATGGCGAAAGTAAAATGTTAATTACTCTTAAAGATGGTGAAATGTATCAGATTCAAGAGGACATTCAAGTAGACGAACTAAAAAAGTTAGCTTCTGATAGTGGCTCAATAATTGAGCTCGAGTGGGCACAAGAGATATTTAAAATTCCAACTGGATCTGTTTTAATTGATACTCCAGGAATTGATTCAACAGATATGGATCATTTAGAGGCAACAAATTCTGTCATTCATCTAGCGGATAGTATTTTTTATTTAATGGATTATCAACATGTTCATTCGAAAACAAATATCGATTTTATTCATAATTTAGTTGAAAAAAATAATAAAGTTTGTTTAGTCATCACATGTATTGATAAACACGATGAAACCGAATTGACGTTCGAACAGTTTCAACATGGTGTAATTGGAAACTTGAAAAAACAAGGATTAGGCAACTTACAAGTTTTTTATATTTCTACAAGAGATAAATCTGTCAATAATAATGAATATAACCAGTTTATAAATTATTTAAATGATTTATACAGTCATCAAGACGTAGTTCAAATTGAAAATGACAATGCAAGCTTTTTAACAATTATGAACGAACAAATACAACAACTTGAGAACGATTACATTGATCTCGATCAAAATGCAGATGAAATTAGATCAGTTTATAATGATTTAAATAATGAAATTGAAGTGATTGAAAAGTCAGTTTCATCATTTGAGGAAAATTGTTTGCAGTCTACACAACAAGTTCTTACTAATTCAAACATTACACCATTTGAAATGAGAGAATTAGCGTCAAAATATTTAGAATCAGAAAAAGCATTGCAAAATAAAGGATTATTTCAATCAAGAAAAAAACTTGAAAATGCTTTACATGAATCTAAAAGTCAATTTATTCACAAAGTAAAAGAATTAACAAATAAACAAATAGAGTATTTTGTAAAAGAAGCAGCAATTCGAACTGTAAAACAAATTGAAAATAATAAAATTGATAGCAGTGACTTTGATAAAATCTTAGAGCCTAATTTGAGTGAAGAGGTAATTTGTCCAAAGCCGTCCCACTTGATTGATACAGGTGGAAATTATTTATTACAGTATACGAAGGAAGTTAGTGAAGGGATTAAGGCGGTATATCGTAAAAGTATTTCCGAATTTATTTACACACTTTCAAAAGAACTTAAAGTACAAAATGAATCAACTATACTAAAGTTAAAAAATCAAAAGATTGATTTACAATCAAAAATAGAAGGATTTGATGAATTAGAGTTTAATAATCAAAAAATTTCTCATATGGTTACAGAAATTAAGACGATTTTAAATAATCATCAAGAATTTAATCAAGACCTGCCGGAAATTAAGCCTACTTTAATATCAGTAAGCGAGTTAATTAATCATAAAATTTTAACTGTTCAAGTACCGGAAGTAAAAGAAGAACTTATTGCTGACATCGAACAAACTAATTCAAAAAAATATTCAAACGAAGAAATTCAAGCTAAATATGAAGTCGCTGATTTTATATTAGACGAATTAACTTCAAATAAATTTATTCAGAGTAAAATCGGTATTTTAAAAGAAAAAAGAGTGCAAATAAAATCAAACGAATACACAATTGCATTATTCGGAGCGTTTAGTTCTGGAAAAACATCGTATATAAATACTCTACTTGGCGATCGTGTACTACCTGTTTCTCCACACCCAACAACAGCGGCAATTTGTAAGATTAAACGATCAACAGTTGAATCTGGCAATAAAAAAGCTGATGTGAGTTATAAATCAGAGGAATCTTTAAAAGAAGAGTTTCTTGATTTCTTCAAAAAATGGGGAGTGGAAGCAAGTGAAAAAGAGTGGTTTAATACTCTTCAAAATTTAATCAAGAAACAAAAGGATAAAATCCCTACTGATGCTTTCGTTTATGCAGAAAGCGTCTGTCAAAATTATGAAGAAATGAGAAGTTTACTAGGTACTACTAAGCGATATGACTTAAGTGAGTATGTAAGTGTAATCAGTGAAGAAAATCGAGCATGTTTTGTAAAAGAAAGTACAGTTTATTTTGATTGTGAGATCACGTTAAGTGGAATTGTATTAGTGGATACGCCAGGAGGAAATAGTATCCATTCAAGACATACTGAACTAGCATTCGACTATTTGAAAAAAGCTGATTTAATTTTATATGTTGCACATTATCAGCATGCTTTTACACGTCAAGATGAGTCTTTCTTAATGCAAATCGGACGAATGAGAGAAAGTTTTGATAGTGATAAAGTTTACTTTGTATTAAATGCTTCGGATTTAGCAAAGGATCAAAACGAAATCGAAATCGTACAAAATTTCTTTGTAAACCAATTAACGAAACTAGGGGTTCGTTTCCCAGCTGTTTTTCCTATTTCAAGTATGCTTCAGATGAAGGGATATGGTGAATCAGAGTTAAATTTAGAAATCCAGAATAATTATAAGAAATTAAATACGAAAATCCAAAATTTCTTCCAATTTGAAATTGCAAATGAAGTCTTTAAAACATTTATTAATGACCTATTAACAATTGAAAAAATCTTACGTGATACGATTAATCGTTTCGAAAGAATAAAGCGTGAAAAAGATCAATTCTTCAACGAACTTGAGCAAATTCAGAAAAATGTTAAAGAAGCGATTAAAAATGCAGAACCTACTAATTTACCAAGAGCCTTTATGAAAGAAAACGAGCAATTGATTTTCTTTATCGAAAAGCGTATCGAATTAAGGATGCGAGATTTATTCCCTTACTTCTTTAATCCAAGTATTTTTAATAATACAACAAAAAATATTAAACAATTATTTGTAACTAAAATTCGTGAATTTATATATGAAGTATTGGAAGAGATTTTAAAGGAATTAAGAGTAACTGGATTTAGATTAGAGAAGTTTTTAACAAATGAAATTTCTATGTCACAAGATCGAGTAATTGATGAAATTCATTCGATTCAATCTGAATTTATTGTTCAAAAAAGCGAAATTAATGAGATTTTACCTGTTTCGATAAAAAATCCTGATCAATTTATTAATGTAGATCGATTTGAAAGTTTAAAGAATTACTTTAAAAATCCAAAAAGCTTTTTTGTTGAAAATATGAAAGAAACTATGATCGATGAATGCATTAATGAATTGAGAACACCATTAAAAGAGTATTTAGCAAATATGAATAGCTTATTTGCAGAGCATTATCACATCCAATATGTTGATGCATTAAACTCTGTGTTGCAAAACTGCAGCAATCAAATCGAAAATGATGTTCAACAAACAATTAAAGCAACTGAAAATTTAAATGAAGTCGTTGTAGATGAAAAAGTATTAAACTTATTCAAAAAATTAATTTAATATGAAGGTGGACAATTAAAATTGAAAAATATTATTGATGTAAACATTGCAAATAAATTGCGCTTAAATAAAAATGTTGTGTTTTTAGATTGTCGATTTCAATTGTCAAATCCAGAATATGGTTTAAGTGAATACCAGAAAAATCATATTCCGCTTTCTCGTTATGTTGATTTAAATAATGATTTATCTAGTCCTGTACAAAAGCATGGAGGCAGGCATCCGTTTCCTAATTTAAATGATTTTGGAAATCTTTTAGGGGAACTAGGGATCGATCATGATACAATTGTTATTTGTTATGATGATGGTACGAATGATAACGCGGCAAGATGTTGGTTTTTATGTAATTTAGTAGGGCATCAGTTTACTTTTGTTTTAAATGGTGGTTATAAAAAATGGTTGGAAAAAGATTTTGAAGTAACTACTAAAATCGAAGAAGTAATACCTAAAAAATTCGAGATTAACGTACAAGAGTATATGATTAGTTCGATGAATGAAGTTAAGAAGAATAGTAAAAATGAGGATTACAATTTAATTGATTCTAGAGAATCTATTCGATATATTGGCGAATTTGAACCAATTGACGGAATTGCTGGCCATATACCTGGAGCAAAAAATTCATTTTGGAAAGATGTATTAAATGAATCGGGAGAATTTAAAACAAAAGAAGAATTACAAACTCTCTTTAAACCATTTAAAAATGACAATGAAACTGTTGTTTATTGTGGTTCAGGTGTCACTGGTTGTGTTAATTATTTAGGATTAGTTGAAGCTGGATATACGAATGTAAAACTCTATCCTGGAAGTTTTAGTGACTGGATTTCTTATGAAGAAAATGTTGTGAATAAGAAAAAATAATTAGTTGCAAAATAGTTTTAATTGGTATAGAATGAGAATACAAATTAACAAAACCTGCTGTGTGCGTTGTCATTTTATGTCTTAAACCAATGATTTGTATACCGGAAGACCGATATTTAAGTAACAACATCGTGCCTACATATAGGAGGATGAGCGTTACTTGTGAGGACATCCACCTTGGAGTTCGGTTTACTTAGACATAAAAAGAACAACGGCATTTGCGGGAAAAAAAACCATTCACATCTTGTGAATGGTTTTTTCTTCTTTATATAATTGCTTTTTACTTTTGTTCTTTCTAATTTGAGTTACGATCGTAGAAATTAAAATTAAACTGCAACCGAATAAACCAATTTCTTGTAATCTTTCTCCACCATAATAATAACCAGTAATCGCTGCAAAAACTGGCTCAGTAGCGAGAATAATTCCTACTTCTGTGGCACTTATTGTACGTTGGGCAAACATTTGGATAAAGAAAGCAGCAGCGGTACAAAAAATTGCTGTAAATAGAATTGAAAAAATGAAAAATTTATTTGTCCATAATGCATGATTGAAAATGACTTGCCAATCTTCAAAAATTAAAGCAAATGTCCAAGAGGCTAAACCTACAAAAGTTATTTGTACAGTTGCTAGTTGTAGTGAATTATAACTAGGTGAGTAAATCGTTGAATAAATAATATGAAGAGCAAACGCAATCGCACTGAAAAAGGAAATAATATCACCGGAATTAAACTTGGAATTTGTTGAAAGAGTCAATAAAAATAATCCGATGAATGCAATAATTGCACATAAATTTTCCCGTAAAGTAGGCTTTTTCTTATATTTAAAAAATAAAAGAAAAGGAACAATCGCTACACTAATACCTATTATAAAACCCGATTTGGATATGGAAGTGTAATGTAATCCAAATGTTTGAAAAACAAAACCTAGAAATAAGAATAATCCTATAACGATTCCAGGGGAAATAAATCCAGCTTTTCCGCGATATCTTTTATTATTTTTTCGATTTAATAAAGTTTGAACTGTAAATAAGACAATTGCTGCTACAATAAATCGTAATGCATTAAATGTAAATGGTTGGACAATCTTAAGTGTTTCTTTAACAATGAAAAGCGAAGAACCCCAAATGAAGGAAACAAAGACTAAAGAAGAAAAAGCGATTAATTTATTTTTCATATCGTCCATTCCTTTTTTATTTTATGGCTTTTCGAGCAAGTTCATCAGCAACCTTATTTGCGCTTGATGGAATCCATTTAATAAAGAAAAGATCAAGTTGATTAATCAACTTAAGTGATTTCTCTAATAAAGGAATAAACAAATCGTTTTTCGAATAATTCTTATCAATACTTTCTTCAACGACTTTTGAATCTGTACGGAATGAAACAGTTGTTAAATTATGTTTGACACAATAATCTAGTGCAAGTAACAAGGCATGAAACTCTGCTTCATGATTAGACATCGAATCTAATGGAATACTTAAAAAAACAGGTTCTTTTATTCCTTTTATGAAAATACCTGCACCTGAGGGCCCGGGATTTCCTTTGGAAGCTCCGTCAATATAAACTTCAATCATAGTAAACCTCCAACACTTATATATGTATCATTTTAGTATATATTCAAAAAAATGAAAACTTAAAATATGAAAGAAGTATTTTTATATTTAACCATAGTCTAGTCTAAAATAAACAATAGAAGAGGTGTGACGGATGAAGCTAAAGATCAGTTGGAAGTATCAAACTAAAAAGAAATATCAAATTACACTTGAAACTGAATGGTTAGAAATAAAAGAAGCTCTACTTTTAGCGGAGGATTTTGAAAGTACAGGTAGAACAAAAGAAATCATCTTTTTAGATGAATTCGACACAGAGTGGACCAAAAAACAAGTAATAAAGTACTTAAAAGAACTTGAAGAAGAACCACATAATATCTCAATTTTTTTTGACGGTGGATTTGATCAATCAACATCTATTTCAGGTATAGGAGTATGCTTATATTTTAGTCAAAATGGTAAAAACTATCGAAAAAGGTTTAATGAAAAATTAGATGGGTTATTGACAAATAATGAAGCAGAGTTTGCTGCTATTGAAAATGCAATCCTACTATTAGAGGAAATGAATATAAAAGGGCAAACGATTCTTATTAAAGGAGATTCACAAGTTGTCATTAATCAATTAAATGGAGATTGGCCATGTTATGAGGAACAACATGAACGATTCATAAATCGAATTGAAAGAAATTGTAAAAACTTAAAATTAACCTTACAATTAGAACTTATTAAACGTAATGATAATAAAGAAGCTCATAATCTAGCAACGCAAGCACTTAAAGGGAATAAGATAATAAGTACGATTGAAGTTACATGAAGAGGTGAAATGAAGTATGGAACGTAAAGAAATCTTGGACGAAATAGATACTTTAATAAAGACTTATTGCGATGGTTGTTTTGTTTATAAACATTTTAGAAAAGACCATAGCCAAAAATTTGCTCAATCCTTTTGTATTAATAAATGTACGGTTGGAGAAAAAATAAAAATGATCGGTAAGCAATTAACTTCTGACTGTTAATTAGCCACTAACTTAATTTAAACACAAAAAAGAAGGTACCATTAAAAGTACCTTCTTTTTCATTATATCTGAGCTTCTCTTATTTGTTGCTCAACTTGCATTAAGTCTTCTTCTTGTTTCTTTAAAAATTCATCATCTAAATCAGTAGCAAGGCCCTTCATTTTTTCGAGCTGTTCTCTTGCTTGACTAACTGCTGTTGTTGCATCTGTTAACTGCTGTGCGTCCATGCTCATTGTTGCATAGCCTACAAGCTTTTGAGCAGCTTTCACTTTCATTTCTACATCTTCAAAATTATTAAAATTTGACATAAACACCCTCCTTATTTCACTTCGTAGTATTCCCAAATAAAATGGGAATCATGAAAAGCAAGAGGATTTTTTTGTTTAAGTATACTGAATAATTTTTATGATAATCTCTTAATAAAAATAAAAAAGGACTGATAATCAGTCCTTTATGTAGTCAAGTTTATATTATAGCTTTACTACGTTAGCAGCTTGAGGTCCACGGTTACCTTCAACAATGTCAAAAGAAACTTCAGCACCTTCTTCTAAAGATTTGAATCCGTCAGTTTGGATTGCTGAGAAATGTACGAATACATCGTCTCCACCTTCAACTTCGATGAATCCGAAACCTTTTTCATTGTTGAACCATTTTACTTTTCCTTGCATTTTTCTTTTCCTCCTAAAACATTGCACATGAAGCGCGAAAGAATTTCCATTTATTAATATTTTTAATAAATGTTGAAATTAATATACAACTATTAAGAATATAAGTCAAGTAAGCGCTTAATATCATAATATACACTCAATTGACTTAAATATTTCACAAATAAAATAAAAAGTTAACATCCGTTTGTGAAATTATTCACAAATTAAAAAGTACATGATATACTACAACCATAGTAAGTGATTTAAATTACTATTAAGAATCGATCTTGATTTCACTTTATAAAGAGATGGAGAGATGAAAATGATTCATTGTGAATGGATTGAATTTAAAATTGAAAATGATTTTATTACAGAGGAAAAATTTGAAGAAATGATGAATGATACATTTCAAGCAATGATGGTTGACGAAAATAACTTTCCTAAATATATATGGACAGCTAACTTTGTTGTCATTGTAACAAAAAGAATTAAAATATTAGAAGAAGTAGAATTTATTCAAATACCACGTAATCCAGCGTGTAGTTAAAAGCGTCCAACTATTAAGAGAAGAAAAGGCAGTTCAAGAGAATGTATTCTTTTGGCACTGCCTTTTTTTCGTTTCTTACGGCTTTCCCTACCATTACATAAGTTATATAATAACTATATCAAACAAATACAGTGATACAAAAATTAGTTTAAAATGTGAGGAAGAAAATGAAATTAATTATTGCCGAAAAGCCTGATCAAGGTTTAAAGCTTGCAGCCCCTTTTAAGTTCCAAAAGAAAAAAGGGTTCTTAGTCATTCAACCTAACGAGTTTTTTCCAAAAGGTGCATATTTAACTTGGGCTATTGGGCATTTATGTGAGTTATTATCACCTGAAGAATATGATGAAAAATGGAAAAAGTGGTCATTAAATACTTTACCTATTATACCTAATCGCTTTGGGCATAAAGTATCAAAAGGAAAATGGGATCAATTTTCAATTATTAAGAACTTAGTCCACTTAGAAGAGGTTACTGAAATAATTCTTGCAGGTGACTGTGAACGTGAAGGAGAACATATTGTTCGCCTTATTTTAAATTTAGCTGGAAATAAAAAGCCAATGAGAAGGCTTTGGATTTCGTCTTTAACAGAAAATGCCGTTAAAAAAGGATTTAGTCAATTATTGGATGAAAGTGAAACAAAAAGTTTATTCTTTGAGGCGTATAGCCGAGCATGTGCTGATTGGTTAGTTGGGATGAATGCATCAAGAGTATATTCCTTACATCTGCAGAAGAAAGGAATCCAGGATGTCTTTTCGTTAGGAAGAGTTCAAACACCAACACTAGCTCTCATTGTGAAAAGAGAACTTGAGATTGAAAGGTTTAATTCCGAACCTTATTGGGAAGTTTTTGCTACATTTCAGTTTGAAAAGCAAAAGTTTTTTGGAAAATGGCATAACAATTCCGAATCTAAAATTTTGTCAAAGGAATTAGCAGAAAAAATTGCTGGCTTTTGTGAAAATAAAAACGTAAAAATTACTGATATTGAGCAAGAAAGAAAAGAGTTTCAACCACCTTTTCTTTATAATTTATCGGCACTTCAAGCTGATGCAAACAGTAAATATAAATTTTCACCACAAAAAACACTAGAGATTGCACAAAAACTTTATGTCAAAGGGAATATTTCATACCCACGTTCAGACTCAAGTTTTATTACGAAAGAAGAAGCAATGATGCTCCCAGATATATTGAAGAAACTTGAAAAAATTGAGCAATTTTCACAATTCTTCCCTCTGCCAAATCAATCGATCTTAAATAATAGTCGCTACGTTAATGAGAAAAAGGTCACTGATCACTATGCAATTATACCTACTGAGCAAGTGCCAAATATTCATAAAATGAATGATGAGGAATTGAAAATATATGAACTAATTGTAAATCGTTTAATAAGTGCACATTATCCTAATTCAATTTTTGACTATACTACAATTCATACGTTAGTAGACGGGCGAGCGACCTTTATTTCAAAAGGAAAAATAATGGTTCAAGAAGGTTGGCGTAAAGTCATATTCGAAAAATCAAAAGAAAAAAATACTGAAGAACAAAATTTACCCGTTGTTGAAACTGGGCAAGAAGGAATTGTTAAAAAAGTAGAGGTAAAAGAAAAGAAAACTCAAGCACCTAAAAGATATACAGAAGGACAATTAATTACATTAATGAAGTCTGCCGGAAAACATATTGATAATCCGGAATTAACGAAAATACTAAATAAAACTGAAGGGCTAGGTACTGAGGCAACTAGGGCTGGTATTATAGGTACTTTAAAAAATAGAAAATATATTGATGTTAAGAAAAATCAAGTTTTCGCGACGGATAAAGGGAAGTTGATCATTTATGCTCTAGGGGAAAATATTTTAACTTCACCTGAAATGACTGCAAAATGGGAGCAGAGATTAAGTGAAATTGGAGAAGGAAAAGCAAGTAGTCTTGAGTTTATGGAACAAACCAAAAAATTAACTGAAAAAATAATTCTTGATGCATATGAAAATGAGAAGATATGGAATTTTTCAGATTTTAAAATTGAGGAAATGCAAAATTCGAAGTTTGGTCCGAAGAAAAAATCAACTAGTGTTGGAAAATGTATTAAATGCGATGGTAAAATGGTCGATAAAGGCTCATTTTATGGGTGTGATCAATTCCAAAAAACAAAATGTGAAGTTACAATTTCAAAAAAAATATTAGGTAAAACAATTACAAAAGCTTTAATGAAGCAGTTATTAAACGGTGAGACAACAGAAGTTATAAAAGGATTTTCAAAAGATGGCAAAGAATTTGAAGCTTCTTTAAAATTTAATGAAGCAGGGAAGATCATGTTTATCCAAAATTCCATTAAATAAAGTGACGCATAATGTAATTTAACTAGTCAATTCTATTTTTTATTGCATATACTTATATACAATGATAATAGGAGGATTAGAGTGAAGGAATTCTATAGCAATGAACAAGTTTTTTTAACTGGTGGAATTGTTCCTTCCGTTTATTCATTATGTATAGATTGTAATAGGAAAATTGTACATGTTCTTGACTTGGATCGAGTGGGCACTAGGCCGGTATGTGTATCATTTTCTAACAGCTTTGCAGAAAATATTTTTGAACAAATAAGCTTATCAACGTTAGGAAGTTACTTAGAGTACCAATACTTAATCTATACTACAGAAGGTATTGTAACAAAATGGAAAAATAACGAACTGATAGCGTTAACTAATTTAGACGAATGTAAACCGGAATTCATTACTTTAATGAAAGAACGAAGAAATACATGGTCTAAATATAAAGCTTTATATAATCGAAAATAAAAAAAAGGATTACTCTTATAAATAAGAGTAATCCTTTTTCAATTTGAGAACAAAATTCCAACATTACCATCCTAACAAGTTCTTTTGAACCGGCATATTCCTGTCTTTTCCTGTCTTAATTTGATAAACTATCAACATATCATAAATTAGAAGGTGACAAAATGATTTGTTTTTTAGAAAATACCTTTCAAATAAAATTAGAAAAAAATGATAAAGGTGATTATCCAATTATTGTGACTGACGAAGGAATCTTTAGCGAGATGAGTTTGAAAGATAAACCGAGCACGTATGTTAAGTTTATTATAAATGAATACGATGAGTTAACGATTGATTGGTATATCGAAAATGAAAATCGCTTCTCAGTAAAAAGCCTACAAATTCATCAAATGATATTAATAAACGATCCTGATGAAAATTCAATTCAATTTGTATTAGAACGTTGGCAAAGTAGGATGTTTAAGATTCAATGGATGCCAAAGTTACACATTGAATTTGGTTTATATTATGAAGTTTGCGATGATTGCGATTAAGATGATTTTTTAGGTTTTAGTAAGGTAAGGATTACAAGGAAACTAATCCAACCGATAAGTGGATAAAGGAATGTTAATAATGGTCCATAGCCAATAATGCTAATAAATAGGCAGCATATTAATAATAAAATAACGACTATATTTGTATTTAATCGGATATATGAATTTATTTGCCTAGACATCCCATAGATATTTCCAACTAATGTAGTGAAAATTTCAGCTAAAATAACCATTAGGAAAAAGTAATAGAAAATTGGATGGATTTTTTTGATTACTTCTACCATTGGAATTTCATATTGTTGAAAATTGGTTACACCTGATACATTCAGGTGAATTAGTAATAAAATAGTCCCTAAAATTAGACCGCCTAATACCCCGCCTTGTACAATTGAAGATTTTTCTTTACACTCAAAACCAATAGGTACTAAAACAGCCTGGGCTAAAGCCATATTTAAACAAACATAAGTAATAGGTTTTGAAAACACTGTAAGGTTAAGCGAACTAATAGAAGGTAAAATATGATCTAGTGTGATTTCATGCATTGTAAATGGTAAATGTGAGTTAATGAAAACTGCGACGATAAAAGCACACATAATTGGGACTACTGTATTATTTAGACTGAATAAACCACTTGTCCCTTTTCTTAAAACGATAAAAGTCAAAATGATAAAAAATAATGAACCGATAAAAGAATCAAAATGTAGGTAATTCTTAAATACGGCTCCAGCACCTGACAACATGACACTTGTAACGCCAATTAAAACAAAGAATAATAGCCCATTAATAATATTTCCTCCGAGTTCTCCAAATAATAGTACATTAAATTGCTGAGCAGAATTTAATTTATATGTATGAGCAATTGTCATAATTTTAGTTCCGAACCAACAAAATAATACAGTGGCAAACAGGATCCCCATTGCACCATATACCCCGTTAATTGAAAAGAACTCTACAATTTCCTTACCCGTAGCAAAACCTGCTCCAATAACAGTTCCGACATATGTAAAGGCTATATTTCGAGCTTCTTTACTAAAGTTCAATTTCATAGGAAGTCCTCCTAAATGTAGTACTAAATTGTATGATACATTTTAAGAAAATAGACATGCTCCCTTAGTAAAAGTTTCTAAACAGTTCAATTAAATGCATTTATTGGTATAGATTTCTTAGAAGAAGGAAGTAGAAATTAAAATTCAATTTACGCATTTTTTTAATTATGTTAAAGTGAGAAGGTTAGGGGGACGGACATCATGAATATACTTAAATGGAATTTTAATATGAAAATCAGGCTTGTTGCCGAGTTTTTCTTTGGATTATTCTTTTGGATGTATTTACCATTTTTAGCAATTTATTTTGCAGAAGAATTGGGAAAAGTAACAGCGGGAGTCTTACTTATGTGCTCTCAAGCTGTTGGGGTATTTGCAAATTTAATTGGAGGATATTTGGCTGATACGTATGGCCGAAAAAGAATGATGGTTATTTCAGCTTTTATTCAAGCTGGAGGAATGATTTTGCTAACAATTGCAAATTCACCAATTTTAAATTCTCCATGGTTAACTTTTTTTGGTTTTGCAATTATTAGTGTCACAGGAATGCTATATAATCCAGCAAGTTCGGCAATGGTAGCAGATACTGTAGAAGATAAAGATGAAAGAAACTTAGTATTCGCTGTTTTTTATACGATGATCAATATTAATGTTGTTATCGGACCAATCATTGGTGGGATTTTATTTTTTAAAGCAAGATTTTTATTATATGCTACATCTTCATTTATCTTTTTAATCGTCGCATTTATGATTCTTCTATTAATAAAGGAATCATTACCAGACTCTGTAAGACAAGAAAAAGAAGATTCTATTTCAAAAGTTTTAGTAAAACAAGTAAAGAATTATCGTATTATTTTTACTGATAAGGTATTTTTCTTATTTGTTGCAGCTGGTATATTAATCTCTCAAACTTTTACTCAATTAGATTTATTACTAGCGGTTTATATTAAAGAAAGTATTCCAGTTCAAACATTATTTAATTTTAGCGATTTTACTTTAAAGACGAATAGTGAAACGTTATTTAGCTGGGTCATAGCAGAAAACGGTTTAATCGTAGCGTTATTGACAGTTTTAATAACGAAACTTGCAAATAAGTTTAATGAAAGACTTTTATTTTTTGCATCATCTGTTTGTTATGCTTTATCTATGCTGTTATTTGGATTTACGCTATCAGCCTATGTAATTTTTATTGCAATGGCACTCTTTACTTTGGGTGAGATATTAGTTGTAGGAAATCAGAACTCATTTATTGCAAAAATTGCACCTGAAAATCAACGTGGACAGTATTTTGCAGCAGCTGGATTAAGATGGTCACTTGGAAGAACGATTGCACCATTAACAATTCCACTTGCTGGGCTGATTGGATATAAATGGACATTTAGCATCATTTCAATATTAGCCTTGATCGGAGCCTATTTATTTGAAGTGATGTTTAAAGAGATTAAGAGAAAATCAGAACCGATTTCCGAAAATATGAAGGTAGGATAAATAGTAGCAAAAAAGGACCCAACAAATTGGGTCCTCTTTTTAACGGTTATTTAATGCCTTATCTAACGTATCAATATTTTCTTGCATTAAGTCGAAATAATCTTTATGATTCTTTACATCGTCTTCTGAAATAGTTGCTAAGTGGTTAAGTCTTAAGATTTCAGCATGAGTTTCATTTTTTACAACGGATGCTACTTTTGGTGTAGCAAATGTTTCGAATAAAATATATTTAACATTATGTTCTTTAACAAAATCAACAACTTTCTTTAAATCCTTCTGTGAAGGCTCTTGAGAAGGGGAAAGTCCAGTGATTGGGATTTGTTCAATTCCGTAATGTTGCTCCAAATATCCATAAGCTGCATGTGAAACGACAATATCCTTACGTGCAGAATGTAAAACTAAATTTCTTAATTCACTATCAAGTTCATCAAATTGATTTTCAATTTTATCATAATTTGCTTCGAAGTACTGTTTGTTTTTTGGCATTAATTTAACTAATTCATCTTTAATATTTTGTGCTTCAATTTTTGCTCGAGATGGATCTAACCAAACATGTGGATCAACGTCATGATGATCTTCATCCGCCTGAATTTCTTCTTCGTTTGACTTTATTAATTCAATATTTTTGGTAGCCTCTAAGATCGCAACATTATTATTTTTAAGTGTATCTTTTATTTTATCTGCAAAAGGTTCCATACCTGCACCATTGTATACAAATAAATCTGAGTTTGCGATTTTCACAATTTGCTTAGAAGTTGGTTCAAAATCATGGGTATCAACACCAGTAGGGTATATGGAATGAACATCTACGTATTTACCACCAATTTTTTCAGCAAAATCTTGTAAAGGATAGATGGTTGTATAAATCGTCAGTTTATTTTTGTTTTTATTTTTCGTACTTTGCTGTTGCGTGTCTTTATTGCAAGCTGACAGAACTGCACTTGTTACTAGCAAAGTCGTAATTGCTAATTTTTTAAATTTCATTTTTTTCTCTCCCTAAAAAAATTTATCATTTTAGTATTTTATAATAAGCTTATTAATAAACGAAAAAGGTTAAAATATTTTAATGTAATTCGTAATCATTCCTTTTTAAATTTTAAAAAAAATGTAAGATAATTCTTATCAAACAATTAGGTACATAAATTTTATTAAAATATTCAAAATCGTAATAAATACGATTTAATCCTTAGTCATTATAGAACAGTAATTATTAATGTGCAAGAAAAATGCGGTTTAAAAGGATTAATATATAAAAAAAAGTATGCTTTGATGAAAAACAATGCATCAAAACATACTTTTTATTAAGACTTTCTTTTTAAACGGAATTTACGTGGTTTCTTATTTTCATTACTTGATTGCTTCTTTTTACTTTTGAAAAATTGAAAGAAAATAAAGAAAATGTAAAGCGGAATTGCTATATAAATGAAGAATGGCCACTGCACTTTTTTAGCATGCCATACTAGATATAATGCGTATCCTAAAAAAATCGTAATAATTGTAGCATATTTAGGGATCGGAATATCTTTAAAGCTTGGAATTTTAATTCTACTAACCATTAAGAATGCTAATGCAACAAAAACTGTAATAATGACTATTTGCGGTATTCGACTTCCAAATAATGTTAAAAAAGCAACAAAACCACCAGCTGCTGTAATTGGGACACCAGTAAAATATTTTAATGATGTTGAAATCGGTGTTACATTAAATCGTGCTAATCTATATGCGCCAAACAGCGGGAATAAACCAGCAATTCCTAGACCAAAGATACCTTCAGTTGAAAATTGTGTACAAAATACCAAATAGGAAGGTGCAACTCCAAAAGTAACTATATCAGCTAAAGAGTCTAGTTCTTTTCCTAATTGTGATTGGACTCCTAAAACCCTAGCAACTCGACCGTCCATACTATCGAGCATCATTCCTATTAAAATAAGAATTGCGGCATTTCTAAACTCTCCTTTAGCTGCAAAGCCGATCGATAGAAACCCACAATATAAATTCCCTAGAGTAAATAGGTTTGGGATACTTTTTCTTATCATACATTCACTTCCTAAAATTGATATAAAAATAGATATATTCAAATTCAATAAGATATATTATAACCCATAATTTAGTAAGAATGGAAACTAATAATTAAGTTCATAAAATGTTTGTAGAATCGACATACAATTTAAAAAAAATGCGTTTTTTTTGCAACAAAAAAATATGTGAATAGTAATACAATCATATTGAACTACACTAAAATTTATAAAAAGTGTGAAAATTGAACTAAGATTTGAAGAAATTTTAATAAAAAATAAATTAAATATTAAAAAAATACTTTTTTTTCTGAAAAGTTTGTAGTATATTGAAAAAGTAATAAGTGATTTTTCAGAAAAATAAGTAAATTATAAAATGGAAAAATCACTAATATATGGAGGTGCTCTAATGAAGCGTAGATTAGCAACAACTGTTTCAAGTTTATTAGTACTAAGTACAGTACTAGCGGCTTGTGGCAAAGACACAGAAAAAACAGCAACCAATTCTCAGAAAGATACGAAGCAAACGTTAAGATTAACTACAACTACTGAGATTCCTTCTATGGATTCAGCAAAAACTACTGATTCAATGTCATTCGAAGTTTTAAACAACGTAAATGAAGGTTTACTACGTTTAGGTGAAGGTGACGAAGTAGTAGATGGTGTTGCTAAAAAAGATTCGATTGAAGTTAGTAAAGATGGACTTACTTATACTTTCCATTTACGAGATACACAATGGTCAAATGGTGATCCTGTAACTGCTAAAGATTTCGTTTACGGATGGCAACGTGCTGTAAATCCAAAAACTGCATCTGAATATTCATTCATTCTTTACTATGTGAAAAATGCTGAGGCAATTTTCAATGGTAAAATGCCATTAGATCAATTAGGTGTTAAAGCAGTTGACGATAAAACTTTACAAGTTACATTAGAGCAACCAACACCTTATTTCTTACAATTAACAACTTTTGGAACATATTTACCAGAAAACCAAAAGTGGGTTGAGTCTAAAGGTGATCAATATGGTTTAGAAGCAAATACTCAATTATATAATGGTCCGTTTACTTTAAGTGACTGGAAGCATGAGCAAAGCTTTACATTGAAGAAGAATCCTAAATATTGGGACAAGGATACAGTTAAGTTAGATGAAATTAAATACAATGTAGTTAAAGATACTTCTGCTGCGGTTAACTTATATGAAAACGGTGATATTGATAAAGTAATGTTAGATTCTGAGTACGTTGATAAATATAAAAACAACCCAGAATACAAAACTCAATTAGATGCTCGTTTAGTATTCTTCCGTTTCAATGAAAAACTACCAATCTTTAAAAATGCTAAAGCTCGTAAAGCATTTGACTTAGCATACGATAAATCTGCTATAACATCTACAATCTTAAATGATGGCTCTAAACCTGCATACTGGTTAGTTCCTTCTGAGTGGGTAAAAGGACCAGATTCAAAAGATTTCCGTGATCATAATGGTGACTTTAACAAGTATAATGTCGAAGAAGCTAAAAAATTATGGACAGAAGCTAAAAAAGAACTTGGTAAAGATAAATTTGAACTGAAAATGCTTTCTTATGATGATACAACTCGCAAAAAAGCTGCTGAGTATATCGCTGGTGAGCTTGAGAAGAACTTACCTGGTTTAAAAATTACTGTAGCTCCACAACCGTTTGAAATTAAACTTGATAACGAGAAAAAATTAGATTACGACTTCTCATTCTCAGGTTGGGGTCCAGACTATCCAGATCCAATGACATTTATTGATATGTTCTTATCTAACAGTCCATTCAATGAAATGGCATACAACAATCCACAATATGATGGGCTTGTAAATGCTGCAAAGAAAGAAGCAGACCCACAAAAACGCTGGGATGATATGGTAGAAGCTGAAAAAGTAATTATGGATGAAGCTGGTATTTCACCAATTTACCAACGCGGCCGTGCATATTTACAAAAAGATTCAGTTAAAGGTATTATTGCGCATAAATTTGGCGGAGATTTCTCTTACAAATGGGCTTCTAACAAAAAAAATAAATAGTATCAAACAAAAAGAGAAGGGATCACCCTTCTCTTTTTTAGGAAGTTTTAGGTAATAAACTAAAGGGGTTATTTTCTATTTTTGTGCATAAGTAAAATCTTAAAAGTAAATGTTAAAAGGTGTCCAGATGGTTACTTTTTTTCGCTGGCTCTTGTTTTATTTTGTGCTTGCAGAGAGAAAATTATATGATTTTTTCTTGAAACTTGAAAAAAATATACATATTTGTCTCACTTTAAACATTTATTGAAATTGGGGCAATTATTAATAGTTTTGATTTAAATATGCAAAAAAGCACTTGAAAATGTAACTTTTAATTACAAAAAAGTAAAGATTTGTTTAAATTTATTAATTTTTTTGAAAAAAATGTCGATTTTTTGTTGATATTTTCTAAAAAGTATGTAAAATAAAAAGTAAGTTAAAGGTTATTAACTATTCGGACAATAAAAATTGTTTGAATATTTTAATAGTTTTTAAGTCTAATTGTTTAATTTTGGGGAGGCAATCTAATGAAAAAGAAGGTATCGTATTTTCTATCTTTATCTGTTGCTGTGAGCATGCTTTTAACTGCATGTAACTCAGACAAATCAAATGAAGGTAAAAAAGAAACAGCAAAAGCAAAACCACAAGTATTGAACTTACTAGGCGGAGCTGAGCTACCAAGTTTAGATTCAAGTACTAGTACAGACGCTGAATCTTTCAACGTTTTAGGTAACATTATGGAAGGTCTAAACGTGTTAGGTAAAGATGATGCTGTACAACCTGGTATCGCAGAATCTTTTGATAAATCAGCTGACGGTTTAACTTATACATTCCACTTACGTGATGCTAAATGGTCTAATGGTGAGCCTGTAACTGCAGGAGATTTCGTTTACGGTTGGAAACGTGCTGCAGATCCTAAAAATGCATCTGAGTATGCATTCATGTTGAATGTATTACAAAACGGTGAAGATGTTACTACTGGTAAAAAACCAGTTGATCAATTAGGAGTTAAAGCTGTTGATGATAAAACTTTAGAAGTTAAATTAGCAAAAGCTATTCCATATTTTGATTCATTAGTAACTTTCCCAACATTCTTACCATTAAATCAAAAATACGTTGAATCTCAAGGTAAAAACTATGGTTTAGAAGCAGCTAACTTAATCTTCAATGGTCCATTTGAATTATCAGAGTGGAAACATGATCAAAGCTACAAGTTAGTTAAAAACCCTGATTACTATGATGCTAAAGACGTATCTTTAAAAGAAATCAACTTTAAAATCGTAAAAGATCCACAAACTGCTGTAAACTTATATGAGTCTGGTGAAGTTGACCGTGCTGGTTTAACTGCAGAGTTTGTTGACAAATATAAATCTAGCCCTGACTACGGAACAACTAAAGAGCCAACTGTATTCTTCTTACGTGTAAACGAATCGAAAAATCCAGCTCTTAAAAACGTTAACATCCGTAAAGCTTTAAATGAAGCATTTGATCGTGAAGCAATCACTAGCGTAATCTTAAATAACGGTTCAGTACCTTTATACGGTTTAGCTCCAAGTAACTTCTTAGATGCTAACGGTAAAGACTTCCGTGATGCTTCTGGACAACTTGTAAAATACGATAAAGCTGATGCTAAAACATTATGGGAACAAGGCTTAAAAGAAATCGGTAAGAAAGATGTTTCAATCGAATTATTAGGTTCAGATACTGAAACTAACAAAAAAATCAGTGAGTACCTACAAGGTGAATTCACTAAAAACTTACCAGGTTTAAAAATTAACATTAAATCAGTTCCATTTGCACAACAATTAGATTTAAACTCTAAGAAAGATTATGACATCTCATTCGGCGGATGGGGTCCAGACTATAAAGACCCAATGACATACTTCGATATGTGGACTAGTAAGAGCCCATTCAACCAAATGGGATTTGCTAACGCAGATTATGACAAGTTAATCTCTCAAGCAGGTTCAGATTTCTTATTAGATCCAACTAAGCGTTCTGATGCATTCTTACAAGCAGAGAAAATCTTAGTTCAAGACAATGCAGCAATTCTTCCAATTTACCAACGTGCGATTGCATACGTTATGAAGCCAAAAGTAACTGGATTAATTGAGCATGCGTTCGGACCAGATTACACTTACAAAAACGTTGTAATTAAATAATTAAGAAATGATAAAAGGCTGTTCTATTGTCAGGTCACTGACTTGGACAGCCTTTTTTTATATGAAATAAGTTACTTTCACCGGAGTATTACTTTATTTTGACATATTTTATCTTCCTATGTATTATCATTGTAGTACAAGTTGTTTTTGAGAGGGGGGATCCTATTGACAAATATAATACATCAAATATTAGAATTTTTTGCGTCATTAGGATATTTAGGGATCGCATTAGGATTAATGATCGAGGTTATTCCTAGCGAGATTGTTTTAGCATATGCTGGTTATCTTGTAGCCGGAGGGCATATAAATTTTGCAGGTGCTTTAGTAGCAGGGGTAATAGGAGGAACTATTGCTCAATTATTTTTATATTGGTTAGGCTATTTTGGTGGGCGTCCAATTATTGAAAAATATGGTAAATATATTCTAATTAATAAGCATCACCTTGATTTAGCAGAAAAATGGTTTTCAAAATATGGCGTAGGAGTAGTGTTTACGGCTCGCTTTATTCCTGTTGTTAGACATGCCATTTCGATCCCAGCTGGATTAGCAAAGATGCCAGTAAGTAAATTTACACTTTATACAGTTCTTGCAATCATTCCTTGGTCTATACTATTTATCAAAATAGGTGAGAAATTAGGAAAGAACTGGGAAACTGCTAAAGAGGTTTTAGCTCCTTATACTCCGATGCTAATCATTATAGCGATTGCCCTATTTGTTGTATATTTTTTAATAAAAAAATTAGTGGCTAAAGGTAGAAAATAAAATAAATATGATTTGTTTTACATTATATTACATATAATATGATAAATTTCAATTGGAAGGATGAATTTTATGTATTCTATGTCGTATGATGCATTAAAATCTGATTTATCAAATACTCTTTCAAATGTTCAAAATCAATTGAATACGGAAGATTATTCATTACATACAAAAGAACAATTACAAAGTCAGTTAGAAGTTTATCAATACATTGATGAATTAAGTGATATGCATTATTTCTATAAAAGCGGATACTAAAAAATAGGTCACTATAAGTGGCCTTTTTCTTTATTTGTGAATAGTATAAATGCTCACTAAAATAGCCAGCCGATAGCGCTTGATTATTAGAAAATGGACTTTCTTTTTAATAAAGGTTGAAACATATATAAATGTTTCGTATGCTATTATTGTGTAGTTTTTGTTTCAGAATTAGAGGTGAATTAAGATGCTAAATTTTTATCTTTCAGATGCACAAGGGAAACTAAATCAAGTTGATGTCATTGAAAAAGGTTGCTGGATCAATGCGATCAATCCAACAGAACAAGAAATTCAATATCTAGTTCAAAAATTAGACTTAGATTTAGATTTTATCAAAGACCCACTTGATGATGAAGAACGTTCAAGGATAGAGGTTGAAGGGGAACACACTCTAATTATTGTTGATATTCCAATTGTAGCTCATGATGATAATGGGCACACAATTTTTGATACAATACCAATCGGGATGATTATTTCATCTCACACGTTTGTGACAATTTGCTTAAGTGAAAATCCGATCTTTGAAAGATTTATTTACCAAAAAGTAAAAGGATTTTTTACATTTAAAAAGACTAGATTTGCACTTCAACTATTGCATACGACATCATCATATTATTTACGTTATCTTAAACAAATTAATCGCAAAACAAATGAAATTGAAGCCGAATTACATCAATCTACGAGAAACCAAGAGTTATTTACAATGCTGAACCTTGAAAAAAGTCTTGTTTATTTTACGACTTCACTAAAATCGAATAAAATTGTCATGCAAAAAATTCTTAAAGGGAATATTTTAAAAATGTATGAAGATGATGAAGATTTATTAGAAGATGTTATTATTGAAAATAAACAGGCAATAGAGATGGCAGAAGTATATAGTAATATCTTAAGTGGAATGATGAATACATTTGCTTCGGTTATCTCAAATAATTTAAATATTGTAATGAAATTTTTAACTTCTATTACAATTATTTTATCAATTCCAACAATGGTTTCAAGTTTTTATGGGATGAACGTTGATCATATCCCATTAGCAAATATTCCACATGCGTTTCCAATCGTAATAGGTATATCTGCAATATTATCAACAACAATTGCATTAATATTTTGGAAAAAAAGGTACTTTTAACTCACAAAGCCGCCGGTCATTCGGAGGTTTTGTGAGTTTTCATTTTTAAAAAGTACATGGGAGAGAGATTATGAGTACGAATTTTTATCATTCGTTTTTACAAATGAATACGATCTTTATTTCGATAGTAGTTGAAGCACTGCCATTTATTTTAATTGGTGTTTTTATATCGGGGATCATTCAAATATTTATTACTGAGGAAATGTTATCTAAGTTAATACCAAAAAATAGATATCTAGCAGTATTAGTAGCTATTTTATTGGGATTTATTTTCCCAGGTTGTGAGTGCGGAATTGTCCCAATTGTAAGTAGGCTAATCAAAAAAGGTGTGCCACACTATGTAGCGGTCGCGTTCATGTTAACAGGGCCGATCATTAACCCAATTGTACTGTTTGCAACATTTATTGCATTTGGTAATAATATTGAAATGGTTATTTATCGTGCTGGAGCTGCTATGATCATTGCTTATATAATTGGTATCGTATTATCATATTTAAAAATTGAGAATCCATTAAAACACGATCTAGTTACAATTCCAGTTGATCATTCAATTCCTGCTAGGAAAAAATTATGGAGTGTTTGTGTACATGCTATAGAGGAATTTTTCTCAATGGGTAAATTTTTAATTTTAGGTGCATTTATTGCAGCATTCGTACAAACATTTATTCCAACTTCAACGTTAATGCATATAGGTAATGGACAAGTTGCTAGTATTCTAGTAATGATGGCATTAGCCTTTATTTTATCTCTTTGTTCTGAGGCTGATGCATTCGTAGCATCTTCATTTCAAAGTACGTTTTCTTTAAACTCAATCGTTGCGTTTATGGTTATTGGTCCAATGATCGACATAAAAAATACATTAATGTTATTCCAACATTTCAAAAGTCGATATGTATTCATTATTATTGGGTTAGTTATTGTATTAACGTTTTTCACAACATTACTCATTTAAGGGAGAATCAATATGGCAAGAGCATATGTACTATTAGGATTTACCTTCTTTTTAATGCAATTGCATATTAAAGGTACGATCTCAAAATATATTAATATGAAATACTCTTATTTATCTTTGACAGCTGCGATATTATTTGCATTTCTAACTTTAATTCAAGTAATTCATACTTTAAGAACGAGTCATGATGAAGATGAAGAGCATAGCCACGATCATGACCACCATCATGATCATAATTGTGATCATACTTGTGTACATGGACATGTTCATAAGGAAGCTAAAGGTTTTAAAAAGTTTTTAAATGGCTTAGTATTCATCTTTCCATTGTTTACCGGTATATTTTTACCAGTTGCAACTTTGGACTCTACGATTGTACAAGCAAAAGGGTTTCATTTCCCCGTTTCAGAACCAGGGAATAATGATCCTTTCATGGAAAGGCAATATTTAAAGCCTGATTTAAGTATTTACTATGGGCAAGAAGGATATCAAAAATTAATTAAACAAGAATCAAAAGAATATATAAATAAAAAAAGTATTGTCCTAAATGATTATGACTTTCTTAAAGGAATGGAAGTTTTATACGATGAGCCTGGAAAATATTTAGGTAAGCAATTGACCTATAAAGGCTTTATTTATCATGAAAAAGGATTAAAGAAAAATCAGGTTTTCTTATTTAGATTTGGCATTATTCACTGTGTTGCCGATTCCGGTGTATATGGAGTGCTAATTGATTTACCTAATGGACAAACGTTTAAAAATGATCAATGGATTGAAGCTACTGGTAATATACAACAAATGTACTATCAACCATTTAAAGTAAACATTCCTTATTTAGATGTCACTAATATTAAGGAAATTCAACCACCAAAAGATGCGTATGTATACCGCAACAAGTAAAATGAGCCTAATTGGCTCATTTTTTTTTTACTTTCAGGATAAACAACTAACAAATTCTTATAAAAGTGAGCTTTTTAAAAATTTCATTTACCGAATTATCAATTTAAATCGAAAAATAATATAAAAAACTTGTTCATATCTAGACATGTACACATTCAATATCTAAATTTCTACGTATGTTATAAATGTACAATAAATAATTATAGAGGTGTTCTTAAATGTGGGGATTTTGTGGTTGCAATCGTAGAAGAGAAGAAAGAGAAGAAGTATCTCCAGTAAGAGATATGAGAGAGTTTGTTGAAGTTCGTAGACCATGTAATGACTGTGATTGTCATAGAAATCATGACAATGATAGAGTAATGAGTGAAAATATGAATAATAGCCATAACAGAAACAGAAATGAAAACAGAAATGAAAACAGAAATGAAAACAGAAATGAAAACAGAAATGAAAACAGAAATGAAAACAGAAACAGGAACGAAAACAGAAACAGGAACGAAAACAGAAACAGAAACGAAAACAGAAACATGAACGAAAACAGAAACGAAAACAGAAATATGAATAATAATAGACGTAGTGGATGTAGAAGAAATAGAAATATGAATAATAGTATGGTATCACCAGCAACAAGCTCATTTTGTGATACTCAATTAGAAGCTGCCAGAAATAGTTGTGTTGCAAATCCGTTTACAGTATTCAATCGTTGCAACAATAATAATAATATGTAATTTATTAAAAAAAGAGCTTTTACGCTAATTGAATTGCGAACTTTTTTATGAGGTGCCTATTAAGGCAGCTCTTTTTTTATATTTTACTAATCAAAATTCTAATAAAATTCATAAATGTGAGTGGATTAAAATGATGAAGTGTCGAACAATTTTATAGTCTAATCACACTCATTTATAGTGGTGGAGTAATTAATAGGATAGGATTTAATAATTTTTTCATTCTATTTTATAGGGCTTGTACATACGATTTATTAGAGGTGATTTAATGAGACAATCAATATATATAAAATCTATTAATCTTAAACGTGTAACGGCAAGTGTCTTTGTAGGCATTGTCTTATTATTTTTGTTAGCTAGTTTATTTGTGACATCAATGAAAAATACCAAATCATATTATGTACATCAATGGTTCGAAAAAATGAGTTATGAAGGATTTATTAAAGCGTTTGAATATGAAAACGGTCATTTTAAGTCAGGTGATGATTCCAATAAAAATGGACAACCTCTCGGTAATATTCTTTTTTCATTTATTACCAATATTAGACTGTACGATCCAAAAAGTTTATTAGTACATGAAATATCAAGTATGACAAAATTCGAAAATAATATATTAGTCGCTGGAGAAGGAATTGATTTTACGAATCTTCCAATCGAATCAAGCTTAACACTTGACGAAATTAACCAAAATCCAACTGTTAAAGATCCAGTGAATGAACCAATTAAAAATCCAGCAAATCCACCATCAAAAACTACAAATGGAAAAGATGTCTTTTTTATTTACCACACACATAGCTGGGAATCATTTTTACCTTTAATCCCAGGTGCAAAGTCACCAAATCAAGCTTCTTCTCCAAAAGTAAATGTAAGCTTACTAGGTGAACGATTAAAAAATAATTTAGAAGCAAATGGCATTGGTGCGATTGACGATAAAACAAATATTGGATCTGAATTGACGAAAAGAAATTGGAATTGGGGAAGTTCATATAAAATGTCTAGATTGGTTGTACAAAATGCGCTTGCTCAAGATAATGATTTAAATTATCTTATTGACATACATCGTGATGATCAAAGAAAAAATGTGACAACAACTGAGATTGATGGTCAAAAATACGCAAAGCTATACTTTATTGTCGGAGTAGAAAACAAAAATTATAGAAAGAACTTAGCGTTAGCGAAAGATTTAAATAGTGAAATTATGAAATTTAACAAAGGTTTAACAAGAGGAATATTTAGTAAAAACTATAAACAAGGAAATGGCGTTTATAACCAAGATTTATCGCCACACTCGATATTAATCGAAGTAGGTGGAGTCGATAATACATTACCTGAACTTTATAGAACAATTGACTTGCTCTCAGATATCTTGAGCAAATACTATTGGGATCATCAATAGTGTATTTAACAGCTAAAAAGAAGACCGAGAAAAGAAAAAACTTTTCATGGTCTTCTTTTTTCTTTATTCCTTATAATTTTTATTCCCTGTTCATTTAAACTCTCTTTCATAACCATCAGTAAATTGTAAAGAATAGATACTAAGTAATTTGTTAAAACCTTAAGATGGAGGATTAGATATGAAAAGAGGATTTATTATCATACTATTAATATGCTTAATTGGGACATCAAAACCGGCAAATGCATTTGCGGTACAAAATGAAGTATTAGAAGATGCAGTGTTATCAATTCTTTTTCCTAGTATAAATAACCGTTTATATAAAATGTTCGGTCCAGGAGAACAATATAATTGTGCAACAATCACAAATCTAAAAAAGAAATATAATGGTACATACGTATTCGGGGCAACAATTCAATTAATTGCATATAAACAAGATCAACAACCACCTTACACTCTTGTTAAATTTAATTTTTCAAATGATGACGGTGAATGGAGTATTCGCTCTGTTACGAAAGAACCAATTCAAACAAAAACTACTGCTTTATGTAGGCCTCCTGTATAACATTATTATTGAGGTAGAGCATACGGAATTATGGTAAAAAATGTATAAAAATATTAGATAAAAAGAATGAAATTAATCATTTTTGATGATAAATTTAGTATAAAGTATGATATGATAAAGAAAAAAATTAAAGGTGGCAATATCGTTGGCGGGAATTGATTCAATAAAGGATATTATCTATATTTATGGTGATAACCATAATCATTGCTTTATAACCTCAGGCATAAATTATAAAGAGTTTGTTCAAGGACTTCCTTTTCCTCTTCAAAACATTCTTTTGCTAAAACACGATATTCAATGGTCCGAATTTAATTTAAATTCCTCTTTTTATTATGTTGAAAGAGAAGATATTAATCAATTTATATTAGAACATAGTGAACATGACGACCTTTGTTGGATCGATTTTGAAGAATTAGCAGATTTAGATGAGCTAGAGCCTAAAGAAATCGCAGAATTACTGTATCTTGCTCACAAAAAAGAACCATTACAAAAACCTTTTATACCAAGATTAAACAATTCTTTTGCATACATGAATATAAGTGATGGAATGTATCAAAAAGTTTATTATAAACGAACTAATGATTTTATTTTTATGCTTTGTAATGTTATATCTTATAAAATTACACAACTTCAGAGAAGAAGTTTAAATATATTTAATCGTTCAAAACAAATTAATCCAATCAATATTAAATTAATGTTGACATTATATCCTTTAATGGAGGATGGATTAATAATCGATTTAAGTGAAAGAGTTGAAAATAGAAAGGTAATCGAAATCCCTATTTTCCGAGTTGATTTTTATTCTGGTGTAGATGAAATTTTAGAAAATGTTGAAGAGTATCGCGACCTCACAAATCATATTGCAAATTTAACTTATTCAAAGAAAGATGACGAATGGTCTGTAGTTCAAGTTTAATGAAAATTAATTGTCTTTCGATTTGTAAAAATGGAGTAAGTGTTCGTTTGCGAAGGAATATCATGGACCTTTAAGGTCCTTTCAGTGTGTAGATGAAGTACATCTATTCTGAAAGGACCTTAAAGGTTTTTTTGCTTATTTTTTAATCTACTCTTAAAGTATTGCACTTAAGACAATTAATAAATTATAGAAAATAGTTACAATTACCGAAAATAATCCAAACCCAATTGCTGTATATCCTAAAGTGGAATGACCTTTAGTTACAGAGTATATTCCAAGTGCAATTCCAACAATCCCAAATATAACAGGCATTAAAAATAACGAAAATAGTGAAAAAAATAGAGCTACGTATCCAATTACAATTCCAGAGGCATGAGATTTATCTGAAGTTGTTTCCGAATAAAACACATTCCTTGTGGGATAAAACTCTGCACTATATTCTTCATTTTGATCCTTTGGTAAATTGTGATTACGTTTATGTTCATTATGCTTTGTATGACGATACATAAAATTACACTCCTTTCTTTTAATGCCTTATCTTTAGTATGTAACTTTGGATTCCATTGATAAGTAGAAAGTATTAGTAATTTTGAATGATTTGATGAAAGAATTTCGAATTTTTAAAAATGAATTTTTTGTAAAATTGTGCTATAATTTTGATTATAATGAAGTGCAATTGGAGATGATTGAATGAGTCAAGTTAAGTCAGATTTAGAAATTGCTTTTGAATCAGAAATGAAAAAAATAACCGAAATTGCAGATAATTTAAATCTTTTTGATGAAGAAGTTGAAAACTATGGTCATTATAAAGCTAAATTGTCATTATCAATTTTAGACCGATTAAAAGAAAATGAAGATGGTAAATTAATCTTAGTTACTTCAATAAATCCAACTCCTGCAGGTGAAGGGAAATCTACGGTCACTGTTGGACTTGCACAAGCTTTCCACAAAATTGGCAAAAATGCAATCGTTGCATTACGTGAACCTTCTTTAGGGCCAACAATGGGAGTAAAAGGCGGTGCAACTGGAGGAGGTTATTCTCAAGTTTTACCAATGGATGATATTAATTTGCATTTTAACGGTGATATCCATGCCATTACTACGACCAATAATGCTTTAGCAGCATTTATTGATAATCATATCCATCAAGGAAATGAACTTGAAATTGATGTGCGTAGAATTACTTGGAAGAGAGTAGTCGATTTAAATGATCGCGCTTTAAGAAATGTCGTTGTAGGTTTAGGTGGTCCATCTGGTGGAGTTCCAAGAGAAGATGGGTTTGATATAACTGTTGCTTCTGAAATTATGGCAGTTCTTTGTTTAGCGACATCAATTCAAGACTTAAAAGAAAGGCTTAAACGAATTGTTGTTGCCTATACTATACATAAAACTCCAGTAACTGTTGGAGATTTAAAAGTAGAAGGAGCTCTTGCATTATTACTTAAAGACGCAATTAAACCAAATCTTGTTCAAACGATTGAACACACTCCAGCAATTATTCATGGTGGTCCATTTGCTAATATTGCTCATGGTTGTAACAGTGTTATTGCAACTAAAATGGCTATGAAATTAGGGGAATATGTTGTTACGGAAGCTGGTTTTGGTGCAGATTTAGGAGCAGAAAAATTCTTAAATATTAAAACTAGAGCTTTAGGTGTTACACCTGACGCAGTTGTGATTGTTGCAACAATTAGAGCATTAAAAATGCATGGTGGAGTAAATAAAAACGAATTGACTAATGAAAACGCTTTAGCGGTTAAAGATGGAATCCAAAACCTTGAAAAGCACGTAGAGACAGTTCAAAAATTCAATGTACCTGTTGTTGTAGCAATTAATAAATTTATTTCTGACACAGAAGAAGAAATTAGCGTATTAAAACAATGGGGACAAGACAATGGCATTAAGATTGTCTTAACAGAAGTATGGGAACATGGCGGTAAAGGTGGCGTAGAGCTAGCTGAATCACTTGTTAATATGTTAAAAAATCCTAAAGAAAATTTTAATTATTTATATGAATTATCTGATTCAATTGAAAATAAAATAGAAAAAATTGCAAAAGAAGTATATGGTGCAGACGGAGTGAATATTTCTCCTAAAGCGAAAAAACAAATTTTGGAATTTAATGAGAATGGTTGGGGCAACCTACCAATTTGTATGGCAAAATCTCAGTATTCTTTATCAGACCAACCAAGTTTAGTTGGAAGACCTTCTGGTTTTAAAGTAGAAATAAGAGAACTTAAAGCATCAATTGGTGCAGGTTTTATTGTTGCACTAACAGGTAACGTAATGACAATGCCAGGTTTACCGAAAAAACCAGCTGCATTAAATATGGACGTAGATGAACTAGGACGTCCAAAAGGATTGTTTTAATTAACTTAATAATTCAAACTGAAAAATTTACTCGCATTTGATGCGAGTTTTTTCAGTATGAGTTAGTGTTTAGGAGCCAAAATACAACAAAATAGGAGAGATGCTCATTTGATCAAGTTAGCTAAGTATTTAAAATCATTTAGTACAAGTATTATTTTAGCTATATTATTTTTATTTGGTCAGGCCATGTGTGATTTGAACTTACCTAACTATATGTCTGAAATAGTAAACAATGGTATACAGCAAAATGGTATATTGCACGTTGCTCCAGATGCAATTAGTCAAAAAGGTATGAAACTAATGACCACCTTTATGACGGATAAAGAAAAAGAAATTGTAATGAATAATTATGATTTAAAATCTACAACTGATAAAAATTCAAAAGGGAAAACATACATAAGTATTTACAAAAAGGCAAATCAGAACATATACGTAAAGAAAAAATTAAATAAGAATGTAGAAAAACAACTTGATCAATCATTTGGTGTATCTACATGGACGTTATTTAATATAATCCAAGAAGAATCTGCTGGAAAAGTCAGTCATGCACAAACTAGCAGTACGCCGCGTTCAAATAAGATTAATGTAACTAAACTATATGAGTTACAGCCAATGTTTGATAAACTTTCCAAAAATGTGATAATAAATGCGCATAATAAAGCTATTTCATCGGATAAAACCTTACTAACTCAAAGTGGTATTATGATGACGAAAGCATTTTATACAGAATTAGGCGTTAATTTACACAAATTAGGAAGTCTATATATCGTTAAAATTGGATTGATTATGATTGCGATTGCTTTACTTGGAGGAATAGCTACAGTCTTAGTCAGCTTCTTGTCCTCAAGAATTGCTTCTGGCGTTGCTAGGAATTTACGTAAAGATGTTTTCAAAAAAATTGAAAGCTTTTCTAACAATGAATTTGATAAATTTTCAACGGCATCTCTGATTACAAGATGTACAAATGATGTTATGCAAATTCAAACTCTTTTAATGATGGGGATACGAATGCTCTGTTATGCACCAATAATGGGGATTGGCGGAATCATAATGGCAATCAATAAATCTGCTTCGATGAGTTGGATTATTGCATTAGCTGTGATTGTTCTACTTTCTTTAATTATGATAATCATGACAGTTGCTATTCCAAAGTTTAAATTAATTCAAAAGTTAATAGATAAATTAAATTTAGTTTCAAGAGAAAATTTAATGGGATTGATGGTGATTAGAGCTTTTGGAAATGCTTCACATGAAAAAATGCGATTCCAAGAGGTAAACAGCGAATTAACGAAAACGAATTTATTTGTTAATCGAATCATGACACTGATGATGCCTTCAATGATGTTGATTATGAATGGGTCATCACTTTTAATTATCTGGGTTGGTGCCCATCAAATTGCTAAATCTAATATGCAAGTTGGCGATATGATCGCATTTATGCAATATGCAATGCAAATCATCACAGCATTTTTAATGATTTCAATCATGTTTATCCTTGTTCCTAGAGCTGCTGTTTCTGGTGCACGTATTTCAGAAGTGTTGTCGACTGAAGTAACAATTATCGATCCAAAGTCTCATAAAAACTTCGAAGCGAATAAAAAAGGATTTGTTGAATTTAAAAATGTTTGTTTCCGTTATGAAGGTGCTGAAAATGATGTACTAAATGATATTTCATTTGTTGCAAAGCCAGGACAAACAACTGCTATTATTGGTCCAACTGGTTCGGGGAAAACAACAATTGCAAATTTAATATTACGTTTTTATGATGTTTCCAAAGGAGAAGTCTTAGTTGATGGTGTAAATCTAAGGGAAGTAAAGCAAAAGGATTTACGTACTAAAATAGGGTATGTACCTCAAAAAGGTCTATTATTAACAGGGACAATTGCTTCTAATTTAAAATACGGAAATAAAAATATTTCTGATGAAGAAATGGAAAGAGTAGCCCAAATCGCTCAGGCTAGTGAATTTATCTCTCAAAAAGAAGGGGAATTTAATGCTGAAATTTCTCAAGGTGGAGATAATGTTTCAGGTGGCCAAAAACAAAGAATTTCGATTGCTCGGGCTTTAGCAAGGAAACCTGAAATTCTTATTTTCGACGATAGTTTCTCTGCGCTTGATTTTAAAACGGATTTTGCTCTAAGAAAAGCGTTAAATGAAGAGATAGAATCGGCAACGATGATCATCATTGCCCAACGCGTAAATACGATCATGAATGCAGAGCATATTGTTGTTTTAGATAACGGTAGGATTGTAGGCCAAGGTACTCATAAAGAACTTCTGAAAAATTGCCCAGAATACTTAGAAATTGCTTCATCGCAGTTATCCAAGGAGGAATTAGCATGAGCAATTCTAATAAAAATACTTTTCAAAATCAGGGTGTTCGTCGTGGTCCTGGTCAAATGTTTGGAAGAAATATTCCAATGGCGCCAGGTCAAAAAGCGAAAGATTTTAAAGGTTCGATGACAAAATTGATGGGGTATTTAGGAGCACACAAAAAGACGATCATTTTTGTTTTTATACTAGCAATTATTTCAACTGTGTTTACAATACTAGGGCCAAAAATTCTTGGGAAAGCGACAGATGAAATTTTTTCTGGTGTCATGAAACAAATTAGTGGTAGTGGAAAAATTAACTTTGGGAAAATAAGTGTAATTGGTTTATGGTTGATCGGTTTATATTTATTAAGCTCACTTTTTGCATATTTTCAAGGCTATGTAATGAGTGGTGTTACGATGAAAGTAACTTATAAGCTTCGAAGTGATATAAATGATAAAATTCATAAATTACCTTTAAGTTATTTTGATCAAACTAGTCACGGTGAAGTTCTTTCTAGAATAACAAATGATGTTGATACGATTAATCAAACATTAAACCAAAGTTTAACGCAAATAATTACATCGATTACTTCAATTATTGGTATAACAATTATGATGATTTCGATCAGCTGGCAACTCACTTTAGTTGCACTATGCATATTGCCTCTTTCAATGGTATTTGTCATGATGATCGTTAAAAAATCTCAAAAACATTTTATTAACCAGCAAAGATATTTAGGAAAAGTAAATGGACATGTAGAAGAAATGTTAGGAAATCATGTTTTAGTAAAAGCATTTAGTGGTGAAGAAGAATCTACAAGAGCCTTTAGTGAGTATAATGATGAGTTATATAAATCGGCATGGAGAGCAAATTTTCTATCAGGACTTATGATTCCAATTACAGCTTTTATTGGAAACATTGGCTACGTTGCTATTTGTATATTAGGTGGATATTTTACTGCAAATGGATCAATGACAGTCGGAGGAATTCAAGCTTTTATTCAGTATGTTCGTTCATTTACGCAGCCAATTTCACAAATTGCTAATATTTCAAATATACTTCAACAAACTGCAGCTGCAGCAGAAAGAGTATTTGAATTTTTAGAAGAAAAAGAAGAAGTACCTGAAGTAACAAATGCCCTATCAATTAAGCATAATGAAGTTACTAGTGATGTTCGCTTTAATCATGTTGCTTTTGGTTATACACCTGAAAAAATGATAATTCATGATTTTAATTTAGTCGTTAAACCTGGCCAAAAAATTGCAATTGTTGGGCCTACAGGAGCTGGTAAATCAACAATTGTAAATTTAATAATGCGGTTTTATGATGTAAATAGTGGGGAAATCACAATCGGTGGACATAACATAAAGAATTATAAAAGGGATGAACTTAGATCATTATTTGGAATGGTTCTGCAAGATACTTGGCTATTTAATGGTACCATTGCGGATAATATTCGTTTTGGAAGACTAAATGCAACAGATGAGGAAATTAAAAATGCCTCTATTTCTGCTCAATCTGATCACTTTATTAGAGCCCTGCCTGATGGATACAATATGATACTTAACGAAGAAGTGAATAATATATCCCAAGGTCAAAAGCAGCTGATCACGATTGCTCGAGCAATTTTGGCAGATCCTGAAATATTAATTTTAGATGAAGCAACGAGTAGTGTTGATACGAGAACTGAAGCACTCATTCAAAAAGCAATGGACAATTTAATGGTAGGAAGAACAAGTTTTGTGATTGCGCATCGCCTTTCGACTATTCGAAATGCAGATTTGATTCTTTGTATGAAGGATGGCGATATAATTGAACAAGGTACGCATGATGAATTAATGGAAAAAGAAGGTTTCTACGCAAATCTTTATAATAGCCAATTTGAAATAGTTAAATAAAAATTGATCCGATAAAATTTGAATCAAGACGATTTTATCGGATTATTTTTTGTGTGGTTCGTTTAATATGATACATAATAGAAAATAAGCGAACTAAAGGAATCTATAGTTTAAAGGAGTTTAAATAATGTTTGATCCGACCGCTTTTGATAATATGAAGGTTGTAATAGAAGGGCTTATATATGATAAAGATCTAGACGGAGAATATGAAATCATCGATCGAAATGACTTTGTTAATCTTTCCAAGATGGATCGATTATTCTCAATTAAATTTAGGAAGCTAAACAAGTCGACTAAGACAACTAGTTGCACATTTTCAATGAATACAACGGCTAGTGATTTATATAATGAATTAATTAATGGAAAAACTGAAGTAGGTTGTTATATTGAAATTGAATTTTCCTTTCCTAAACAATTAGAAATCGAAATCATTCAAAGAAGTCTACTTTTATTTCAAAATAAGACAACTGAACAATTCACTCCATTTTATAACATTAAACAGTCTATTTTAGATAAAAATATCATTAAATCGTCAGTAAACATAAAATTTCAAAATAAAATGACCGAAGATGACTTCGATCTAATAGAAGAATTGGTACATAATACAGAAATAATGTTACAATGGTACGATGAGCAAATATTAAAGGAGATTTAAATGGAACATTTTCAATTAGCAGAACAAACAATCTTAAAAATAAAAGCAAATAATATTACGAAATGGACACCAGTTCAAGAGGAAGCAATCCCCGCAATTTTAGAAGGGAACGATGTTATAGCGCAATCTCCGACAGGTACTGGTAAGACACTTGCATATGTTTTACCATTGATTAATAAGGTTGATGAAAAGGAAGAAAATCCTCAAATTATTATCATGGCTCCAACTCGTGAACTTGTAATGCAAATTTTTCAGGTTGTCCAAGACTATACACAAAATACAAATATAAAGGTTGCTTCAATTGTTGGTGGAGCTGATATAAAACGTCAGATTGAAAAATTAAAACAGAAGCCTAAAATTATCGTTGGTTCACCGGGGCGTATCTCACAACTAATTAAACAGAAAAAATTAAAAATGCATTGTGTTAAGACAATTGTTTTTGATGAAGTAGACGAATTATTAAAAACGGATGATCAAAAAGATTTACCGCAAATTGTCAAAGCAACAATGAAAGATCGCCAACTATTATTCTTATCGGCAACAATCACACCGGCAGCAATGCAGTTTGCAAAAGAAACAAGTTCAAATCTAAAAGAAATTTCGATTGAACAAAGCTTGGAAGGAAATATAGTCCATGGGTTTATTCCTTGTGAAGAAAGAGAGAAGCTAGAATTACTTAGAAGAATTGGTTCTGTTCAAAATATGAAAGCAATCGTATTTAGTAATGATCCATTTAAACTTGAAGGATACGCTTCTAAATTAAACTTTAGAGGAATTAAAACAGCGGTACTGCATTCAAAACTAGGGAAAATGGAAAGAAGCCGAGTTTTAAAAGATCTTCAAATTGGTAAAACTACTTTACTATTTTCTACTGATGTAGCAGCAAGAGGAATTGATTTGCAAGAGTTACCGTACGTTATAACACTTGATGTACCAGAAAAAGTTGAACAATATACTCATCGAAGTGGCCGTGTAGGAAGAATGGGTAAACAAGGTACTGTTATAAACTTGGTAACACCTCGAGAGAAAAAGAATTTATTTAGCTTAAGAGGAACGCAAAAAATGTTTTTTGAACATTTAACCGTTTCACATGGCGAAATACAAAAAATCGAAATGAACGAAAAACAATTGAATGAAAATCAATCAAATGAAAAAAGAACAAAACCAGTTTCGAATCAAAACAAAAAACCTGTTTCGAGCAAAAATAAACCGGTAAAAAAGGGTAAAAAATAATAAAAACTTCAGCCAAATGGCTGAAGTTTTTTATTTGGTTAATTTTGATCCATAGCCAGTACTAATCCCATAGCTGAAACTTCCAAATCTAATTTAATAATCTGGAAAACCGGATTACTTTTATCTATATTCTTAATTTGAAGATCTTGTTTTACTTCGTTGTATAATACTTCTGACAGAATCCTACTTTTCTCATAAAAAGCTTTTTCCTTATTTTCTTCAATCGTGGTAGCAGTTAGTTTTATAAAACGATCTAAATATTGTTTTAAAGACGCATATACGAAATTTGTATCTCTAGTTAATCCATAATGACCGAAGCAAATAGCATCCGGATTATACTCTTGAATTTTTTTTGATGAACTTAGAGTTGCTTCGTATGAAAATTGATTAGGTGATGTCGATGGTAAAATAAACGTACCGATTTCCTTTTGAAGCTGTGGATAATAAATACCTAAAGTATCTCCTGTATACATAAATTTACTAGAAGAATCGAAAATTGAAATATGATGAATAGCGTGACCTGGAGTATGTAAAAATGTTAGTTTACGATTTTTACCAATAACAAGCTCTTCACTATCGGCTACCTGATAAATTTTAGTAGAGTCAATTGGAAGGATTGGGTTAAATAAACGATTAAAATCATCACCATAAACTTGTTTTGCACTCGCAATTAATTTTGTCGGATCTTCTAAATGCCTAGCTCCCTTTGGATGTACAAAAAGAGTTGCATTTGGACATTTTTCCATTAGCAAGCCAGCGCCACCTGAATGATCTAAATGAATATGTGTTACGATAACATTTTTAATTTTTTCAAATGAAATTTGTAACTCTTTTAAACCTTTTAATAAATACTCATGGGAAGGGCTTGCACTTGTTTCAATGATTGTAATATCTTCATCTAATATAATATAGCTACCCGTTCGTTCCTGAAACGATAAATCATATAAATCAATTAAATATGTATTAAACCCTAAATCTTGCATACACTTACCTCCATTCTTTAGTTAAAAGGTGAAGAAATTAGTTTAATTAAACTATAATTTAAATACTAATAGGTTTGAAGGTTTTTTTCAAAATATAGTAATTAGAATAGACTTTTTGATGGAAAATAATTACTATTAACATTATAAGGAAGAAGGAGGAATGTGAAATGAGTATTTATGATTTTGAAGTAAAAGATAGCAAGGGCGAAGAAGTATCTCTTTCAAATTATAAAGATAAAGTTGTGATTGTTGTAAATACTGCAAGTGCATGTGGATATACTCCTCAATATAAAGATTTACAAGCATTATATGAAGAATATAAAGAAGACGGATTAGAAATTCTTGGTTTTCCATGTAATCAATTTATGAATCAGGAACCAGGTTCAAATGAAGAAATTCAAAGTTTTTGTGAATTGAATTTTGGTGTAACCTTCCCTGTTTTTGCAAAAATTGATGTAAATGGTGACAAAGCAGATCCACTATTTAAATATTTAAGCTCAAAAGCTCCTGGTATTATGGGGTTAAAATCAATAAAATGGAATTTTACTAAATTTATTATTGATAAAAATGGTGAAGTCATTGAACGATTTGCTCCTCAAACAAATCCTCAAGAGATGAGAGCGACAATTGAGGAATTATTGAAAGCTTAAGAACCTTTTTTAATATTGAATGGTTTTCGACCATATCAAAACGCTTGTGTTTATCGCACATCTGCAAGATTTATTGCACGAAAAGACAAGCGTTTGATTGGTCAATATATCATTTTTATAAGACATTAAGTACTAGTTTCGTTCAATTAATCACAACAAACAAGATGAAAGATGCAAGATTGGAAATCACCTGCTCGTTTTGCAATTTTTTTATTGGCACCATTAAATTCGGGTGGTAAGGGGACTCCATTTTCCATTAATTCGTTTCCATAAAAAGTGCGATTTGTATTGTTTAGTAAATATTTCGTATTTGGATTTAAACCTGTCAGTTTTAAAGTCTGGTACTTCGGTGGATTTGGACTTGCTAATATCTTGTACCAGCCTATAATGGCTTCATTTTTGTTTTTACTTACTACCATCCAAGCTACTTCGTTATCCTTAAAAGGATCAAGTAACCGATAAAAATCTCCGTTCATCATTAATGATCGGTGCTGTTTGTAAAATTGTATTTGCGATTTAATTTCTGTTTTTTCTTGTTTTGTAAGTATCGAAGGATTTAATTCATAACCAAATGTTCCAAAGAATGCGACATTGGCTCTAATTGATAATGGGGTATAACGTAATGTTTGATGATTAGGTGATGCTGATACATGTGATCCGATGCTAGAAATTGGGTATGGTAGTGAGGTACCGTATTGAATTTTTAATCGTTCAATTGGATCTGTATTATCACTAGCCCATGCTTGGGGTGCATAAAACAATAAACCAGGATCAAATCGACCACCACCGCCAGCACATGATTCAAATAACACATTTGGAAAATCACTTACTAGTCGTTCATATAATTCATACACACCTAAAATATACCGATGAAAAAATTCATCTTGTTGATCATTAGCTAACTTCTTAGAATAAGCCTCAGTAATATTTCGATTCATATCCCATTTTATATAGTCCAAATTTGTATTTTTTATAACATCTGCCATTTTTTTATAAATATGATCGACAACTTCCTTTCTCGTGAAATCTAAGACTAGTTGATGCCTTCCTAAAGAAACTTGTCGATTAGGTGTACAAATAATCCAATCAGGATGATTTTTAAATAAATTACTATTTTGACTAACCATTTCAGGCTCAAACCAAAGACCAAATTTTAAACCTAACTCTTTAATTTGATTTGCAAAACTATTTATTCCTTTAGGGAATTTTTCTGTATTTGAATACCAATCGCCTAGAGAGCTAGTTGCATTATTTCTTTTACCAAACCAACCATCATCTAATACAAATAATTCAATCCCAAGTTGTTTTGCTTCTCTTGCGATTTGAAGTAAGGATTCTTCATTAAAATTGAAATAAGTGGCTTCCCAATTGTTTATTAATATAGGTCGTTCATTATTTTTCCATTTTCCACGAATTAAGTTGTTTCGATATAAATCATGATAAGTTTGACTCATTCCGTTCATTCCTTGATCAGAAAACACCATCACTACTTCAGGGGATTGAAAGTGTTCGTTTTCAGATAATTTCCAGGTAAATCGAAACGGATGTATTCCCATCGTGATTCGAGTCATATCATAATGATCAACTTCAGCTTGAGCAATAAAATTTGAGCTATAAACTAAATTAAAACCAAATACTTCACCATGATTTTCTGTAGTCTCCTTTCTTCTAAAGGCAAGAAATGGGTTATGTTGATGTGAACTTGAGCCTCGCAAACTCGAGATTCCTTGTGTACCCATCACTAACTGACGTTCCTTTATATGTCTCTCTCTAGACCATGCACCACTTAGCTGAATCATCATGAAATCATGGTCAGGAAAATCAATCGTTGCACTCATGAATCTCTCTAAATAAAATGGTTCAATTCCTTGGTTACAAATATATGCACTTCGAGTAATAACTGATAAATCTTTAAATATTGTATAGGAAATGACAAGCACAGCTTTAAGAATTGAGTCTTCAAGAACAATCTGAATTGTTTCAGCATCTTCTTCATTTTCTGTATAAGTGGCAGGTAAACCTTGTAAAATTGGTTTCCCTTTTGTAATTGTAAAATCTTTATAGATAAAGTTAGTAATATGGCTACCGTTTAACTGACGAATACTTAATGCCGGTTCACGATAGTCAGAAGTGCCATATACGGGATATTCCTGTCTAATCGTTTCAAGACTAATTGATCGATCAGCATAATAATAAGAAGTATATGTTGTAGAAGAATTGTCATTTTGGATATGAGTAAAATTTGAATGAATGTCAATTGCTTTTCCAAAATACAAAGACCCAAGTTGACCATTTTTCATGACATAAAATACATAACTAATTCTTCCGTTTGTTAGATGAAACTTTTTTTGTTCGTCATCCACAAAAATCAGCATGATTACACCTCTAGTACATGATTTAATGAATTCTAAAAACTTTATATATTATTAAAG
>NZ_JBHXLC010000017.1:0-94070 GCF_042721555.1 Gottfriedia sp. NPDC058432 | reverse complement strand
ATTATATATAATATCTTTAGAATTCAAACTTAAGGACATACACAAAGGGGCTTTAAACTATGTATCAAGAACAAAGATTAGCTTTGATAATAAAGTATTTGGCTTCAAATGGTGAGATTACTTTAGAAGAAATATGTGAAATGCTTAGCGTTTCAAGGGATACAGCAAGAAGAGATCTCGTCAAACTAGAAGAACGCGGGGAAATTCTGAGAATAAAGGGTGGAGCAACACTTCCAACCTCTAATCGAAATTTAATCGAATATAAAGAACGAAATACAACAGAGGACAAGGAGAAAATTGCGCAAAGAGCCGCATTACTTATTCGTGAAACTAGTGACTTATTGATGGATACATCATCAACTTGTGCACTCATGTCTAAATTTATGTCAGGTAAACATGTTAATGTGATTACAAATTCAATTGATATAGTTGATTTATTAGGTGAGTATGAAGAAATTCAAACCTTTATGCTACCAGGAAAATTTAATCGGAAAAATAGAAATTTAGTTGGCCCTAGAACAATTGAGACACTTAATGACTACAAAGTTGATCAGCTATTTCTTGGTGCATGTGGAATTAGCACTGACGGACTAACTTCACCTGATGAAGAGGAAGCGTTTTTAAAGAAAAAAATGATTAGTTGTGCAAAACAAGTAGTTTTATTGGCAGATCATACAAAGTTTGAAAAAGTCTTTCTGCACAAGGTATGTGATATTAAGGGGATAGACATCATTATTACAGACAAAGATCCAGATGAAGAATTTAAAAGAAAAATAACCGAATACAATATTCATTTAATTAGTTTAGAAGAAGAGGAAAGAGAGAGGATTTCGGATGAAAAAAATTAAGGTTGGTTTAGTTGGATATGGTTTTTCCGGAGCTACGTTCCATGCACCATTTATTAGTGAATTAGAAGAATTTGAATTGATAAAAGTTGTTAGTTCAAAAAAGGAAGATGTCCAAAAAGATTTAGGAGATGTAGAGGTAGTAAGCAGTTTAGATGAGGTTCTAAATGATGAATTGATTGACTTAGTTGTCATTACTACGCCAAGTGGTATGCATTATGAAATGGCAAAACAAAGTTTAGCAGCGGGTAAACATGTCATTTTAGAAAAACCGATGGTAGTGGAAACATGGGAAGCAGAAGAGCTAATTAAGATTGCTGAAGAAAAGAATCGAGTACTAAGCGTTTATCATAACAGAAGATGGGATAACGACTTTTTAACAGTTAAAAAGTTAATAAATGAAGGTGTGCTAGGAGAAATCAATACTTATCAAGTTCATTTTGACCGTTATAGACCGGAAGTAAGAAATAGATGGAGAGAAAAGCAAGGTCCTGGTTCTGGCATGTTATATGATTTAGGTTCACATTTAATTGATCAAGCTTTAACCCTTTTTGGACAGCCTCAATCCATTTTTGCGGATGTATTTGCACAAAGAGAAAATGCAGAAATAGATGATTATTTCCATATTATTTTAGGATATGACAAGCTACGTGTAATCTTACATTCTGGTTCCATCATCCCAAGTAATGGACCACGTTTTCAAGTACATGGAAACAAAGGTAGCTTTATTAAGTATGGAATAGATGGACAAGAAGCTGCACTAAAAGAAGGTAAAAAACCAACTGAACAAACATGGGGAACTGATGAAGCACAATTCTATGGAAAGCTCTATTCTATTAACGGTGAAAAAGAAGTGGAAGACACGATTGAAACAATACCAGGCTCATATACAACTTATTACAAGAAAATTGCTGAAAGTATTTTAAATGGTTCAAATCCTCCCGTTACAGGTGTAGAAGGCTTATCTGTTATTAAAATCATTGAAGCAGCACTTAAAAGTAGCGAAGAAAAGAAAGTGATCGATCTATAATTGGAGGTTGTATGGAAGAGAAAACAATTCAACAAAAACTTGAAGAGGTAAGGAAACAAGAAGAAAATCTACTATTTAAAAGTTTTTCAAATAAGGATGCTTTAGAAATTGGTTTGTTAATTATTGAAGCAGCTAAAAGGTTTGATAAACCAGTTGCTATAAATATCTTGAAAAATGGTCAAAGTATATTCCATTTTGCAATGGATCATACATCGCCAGACCAAGATTTATGGATCAAGCGAAAATCTAATATTGTTCTCCGTCATCATTGCAGTTCTTATTATATGAGACTTTACAACGAAATGAAAAATAGATCATATAATGAATTTTACGCAGCCAGTCCATATGAGTTTGCTGCACATGGTGGGGCATTTCCTATTAAAATTATAGGATCGGGCGTAATTGGTGTTATTACAGTTTCGGGTTTAGCTCAGGAGGATGATCATAACTTGATAGTTGAGGCATTAACCAAATTCCTAAATAAAAGGATTTAATTTTAAAGCATAATTAAAGAATAATGTGTTATTTGTTTTGCTTGCACAGTTGTAAAATTTACTGAGAGCGAGTTAGTTTTAATGGTGTTAGCAGACATAATTTACCAAATCAATAGCAGGTTAATTCAATTAACGGGAGGAAAAAGGTAGATAGAAAGGGAATTATTTGATATGTCAGATTAAATAAAGGAGACAAGGCTATGAGTAAATCATTTATTGAACAAGTACATTATATAAGAATTCCTGTAAATGATTTAGAACTTTCTGCTCAATGGTATAGAGATGTATTAGGGCTCCAGTTATTAAATAATACTGAGAAACTTGCGATTTTAAAAGTAAATGAAGGACCTTTCTTACTTATCTTAGTTCCTACCGAAGATAAAACATTTGCACATTTTACAATTGATAATAAACAAGAATTTAGCATTGGCTTTACAAGTCCAGAATTAACTAAATTTCATCAACACTTAATTGATCATCAAGTTAAGGTCGAGGATATAAAAGAAGATAATGGTCACGCCTTTTTCCACTTTTATGACCCAAATGGTAATAAACTTCAAGTACACTGGTAAGGTTATAATAAATAAATTACCTTATTTCATGATCGGGTGCTTTACGGAAATAAGAACGGGGAACGTCCAAATCAGACGTTCCCATTTTTTTTGCCTGAAAAACTATAATACTATTTAACAAAGCCATTTTTAAATGGGTCACGATCAACACGAATTGGTAAGGTTTCAGTTTCTTGAATTAAAGGGATTCAATGCCAACATATCGAATATTAAAGAGCTATTCGTACGAACAAAACTTTACGAGAATCCTATAACAAACGAAGATATTCGTCTATCATAGATCATTAGAATCTTCACTTTCTTAATCGTACAATCGCAATTTAATTGTGAAAAAAATCAATACATAAGGTGGGTAAACAGTGAAAATTAGAGAAATCAAAGTAGAGGATGCAGAAAGTTTTGCAAAACTAATTATAGAAGTTGAAAACCAGGCGGATTTTATGCTTTATGGAGCAGGAGAAAGGAATTTAACAACTGAAAAACAACGAAAACAGTTAGAAGTTATTGAAAAATCACCAAATTCTACGATATTTGTAGCGGAAGAGACTTCTGGAATATTAGTTGGTTATGCGTTTGCAATTGGTAGTACCGCAAAAAGAAAGAAACATTCCGTCTATCTTGTCGTTGGAATTTTAGAGGAATATACAGGTAAGGGAATAGGGACAAAATTATTTCAAGCATTAGAGGAATGGGCAATTAATCATAGTATATTCAGATTAGAATTAACTGTTGTAAAGCAGAATGAAGCGGGAGTAGGTTTATATAAAAAAATGGGATATGAAATTGAAGGAACAAAAAGAAGTTCCTTACTAATAGATGGTAAAAGCTTCGATGAGTTTTATATGGCTAAACTATTATAATTACTTCTATTTTAGTAGAATAAGAACTTAAAAGGACGCTTTACCCAATTTTTTAGGACTGTTTGCGATTTGCCTAGTTGTAGTTCTAGAAAGAGACTATAATGAAGAAAAGCGTGGATTTGCCTTAAAAGTTATTGGGATTGTTTGAGGTATTGCTGGATAGACTTTGAATTTTTTTATTAAAAAACAGTAAAAAAATCTTGGGAAAATTTTTAAAAAATATACTATATTTTCATTTACCTTTCATAATTGTATGGGACTATAAACTGTCTTTAAAATTACATATGAAGGGAAATGATATTTAAATGTCATCTGCAAAAAAAATTGTAAAGTCGTCTGTTAGTAAAATTCCTCAATTGACACTATTGTTTTGGATCATGAAGATTGCAGCGACAACGTTAGGAGAAACGGGGAGTGATTTAGTAACTGTTCCTGGAACGGAAGATAATTATTTAACTCCTTTTTTGTTCTTCGTAGGTGTATTCGCAGTCTTTTTAACAATTCAATTGTTTGTGAAGAGATATGTACCATCTGTCTATTGGACCGTTATACTATCTACTAGTCTTGCTGGAACAGCGTTTTCTGATTATATGGATCGTTCATTAGGATTAGGTTATATGAAGGGCTCACTTATACTAATAAGTATACTTGCTATCATTTTTATTTTTTGGTATTTTACAGAGCCAACGTTAAACGTGAAATATATTGCGACGAAAAGGGTAGAGGTATTATATTGGATTGCCATTCTCGTATCTAATACATTAGGGACTGCAGCAGGTGATTTTTTATCTCATAAATCTGAAGGTGTAGGTACATTAGCAAGTGGTGGCAATTACCTAGAACAAGGATTAGGCCTAACTATTGCACAAGGGGCTATGCTTACAGGCGGATTAATTTTATTAATTCTTTTAGCATACAGATTTACAAATTTAAATAGAGTATTTTTATTTTGGGCAGCGTTCGTACTGACACGACCGTTCGGAGCAACATTCGGAGATTTCCTAATTAAACCTCAAGAAAAAGGCGGATTAGGATTAGCGAATGGAACACAAATCGCATCTGCAATTTTATTAGGTGTTCTTATAGTTTGTATAATCGTCGAGTATATCATAAATAAATCAAAATTAAATAAAATGAAAATGGATGAATCAGATATTCAAGTAAGTTAAAATCATTCAGGTTTATTAATAGGAGAGAGGGAGGAAAGTAAGTTAACTGATTCCCACTCTCCTATTTTATTATTATTTATAAGAAAAAAAGCTGCCAATGCAGCTTTTTTTGTTTGTTCCAGTAAAAAGAGACAAAGTTAATTGATTTCTTTTAAATCTAGCCATTCAGAATAGGTCAAAATGTTTAATTCATCTTTTTTACTTACGACATAATTAACAATCGTTTTATATTTTTCTGGATCAAAATTCATTTGAGCTTTATCGGCTTTTTTTTCAAATCGATGGTTTGTAAATACAATTGATTGTTTCGTCTTAATTGCTAAGTCAATTTGATCTTTGACCCATGAAATGTCAGTAGTAGGAAGTAAATTTACCGTACGAACTTCATATTTTTTAATATTGTTTGTTTGTATTCCGTCCTTTATGGTGCGAGCACTTCGATAATGTTCTTCCTGTAAGATTTTCAATGTATCTTGATTATAAGACCCATATGGATAAACAGCGATATTACTTGCTCTTGTAAAACAGCGTTGATCTAGCCATTGGCGTGCATCGTTTAATTCACTTTTTTGCTCTTGTTTATTTAAGCTTGCTAAATGTCGATGTGTTTTTGTATGATTCATCAAATCCCAACCAGAACGATATAAAGTATTTAATTGACGTAATGACATATACCCTTCAGTACCTATTTTTGAAGGTATGACAGCAATGCTTCCTTTTATATCATTATCTTTTAAGATTTGAAAACCTTTCGTAAATTGCGTTTCCCATCCATCATCCATTGTAAAAATAATGTTTGCTTTATTTTGGTTTTTTTTAATTTCTTGTGGTGTTTGTACTTTACTTTGCAAAGTTTTACAATTTGTAGTTTGCATCAAATCATTTTGTGGTTTAGGCACTGACAAATAAGATGCACTACTTTTCATAAACGGATATGCTATCAAAAATGATGAAATTAGAACAGCATATACAATAACAAGTTTTTTATCCAACGTTCATCATTCCTTTATCCTTATCTAACTCATAAATTCTTCCAGATCGTGAAACTTTGTTCCAATCATTACGGTTTATAAAATAGGAAACAGTTCCAATTAGTACAAAAAATAATGTTACAAAACGATAGACAAATAAGTCTAAAATAATAGTGACCGATAATCTTATCTTTTCTTTGCCTTTAAATTTAACGCCATAATAATTAGCCAAATACATAGCAAATATACTGTAGACTAAATTTAAAGATACGACACCAAGCAAATAGAATAATAGTAGATTTTGAGCATGTCCTATATTTGTAAACAACATATAGCCAAAATTAAAGATTGTAAAATAAATAGCAACAGTACCTAAAATAAAAGAATCAACTAGCATAAAGAAGGAAACAGTGCGAAATAAAAATGTCTTTATAAGCATCGGAAAATAATAAATGACACAATCAATAAAGGCCTTTTGCCAACGAATTCTTTGCTTAAATAAATCCTTCCAGGTTTCCGGACACTCTGTATAACATACAGCATTTGGGACAAAAACCATTTTTTTACCAGGATTTTTTAAAATGTATTGTTGGAATTTTAATGTTATGTCGATATCTTCTCCTAAAGTCTTTCTGTATCCACCAACTTTAAATAAAATTTCTTTATTAAAAACCCCGAATGCCCCAGAAATAACGGAGAGTGCATCGAATTTCGCAAGAGATACTCTATTAATATAGAATCCTTTTATGAATTCAAAAATTTGAAATCGAATGACATGCTTTACGGATAAAGTACGCTCGATATTTTTTTGATTAAACTGGACACCTTGAAGGGGGTGTACCATTCCGCCTGCTGCTAATACATCAGGATCTTGAAAAACTTCATTTAGAATATGCAATGCGTCGTTTGCAAGAATACTATCTGCATCTAAAGTTACGACTAATTCATTTTTTGAGTATTCGATTCCAGCGTTTAAGGCATCATGTTTTCCACCATTCTCTTTGTCTATAACGAATACATTAGGGTAAATAGTCGATTTATAAAAGTTTTTGATTTTATTACTATTTAACTGATTTGCTATTTTTCGATTTTCCGGTGTAAGACCAAGGAGTTTATGTAAAACTTTCATGGTTCCATCTTGTGATCCATCATTAATATAAATAACTTCTTTTGTTGAGTAATCTAATCTATTTATACCTTTTATAGCTGTTTCGATAATACTTTCCTCGTTATAGCATGGTATAAGTATGCTGATACTTTTATTTGTTCGTAATAGGCTTTGTTTTCGTTTCTTTCGATTAGAAAAGATTGGAAGTGCATTTATCATATGTAAGAGTGGGAAAAAGGTACATAAGAAAAGGGTGAGAATTGTAATAAATTGCATAATTAAAAAGCTCCTTAAAACTGGTATGGTTAAGTACTTTCAATATCTAAGTATGAAAGACAATAATCAATCAGTACAAATATAGATTTTTACTAAATAAACATAAGATTATATTAACGAGATTTTAGGTTGTTTAATATGTTATTCTTTGAACAATTTATTTCAAAATGAATACTAACAATACAAATATTAAAATGTCTTCGTATTTTTAGAAATTTCACGTACCGTAATATAATTTTTTTAAAAAAACTTTGTTTACTTATTAAGAAAAAGAAAGGTAAAAACACTATTCTCTAGGGGGAATTATGATATGAAGATAATGTAAATGTATTTCCTTAAATTGAGTGACAAAAAACATTGCGCTTTTTTAAATGGATAAAAAATCTACCTTTATTAAGCTAGGATGATTGAAAACAATATTTGAACGTTAATCAAATCTGCAACAATAACCGTTATTCTGCAGGAATTACTCTGCCATTATAGAAAACAACGGATATTTATCAGAAGGGGGAAGGGGATCAATAGAATGGGCTCTACCAAGAAATGTATCTTTAATAAAGTATTTTTTAATAATTCGATTGGTAAGGTAATTGTTTTGTGTATCCAAATTACAATTCGTGAAGTTAAAAAGATGAAATAAAATAAAACAGCCGAAAACTTAATAAATAGATTCGGCTGTTGTGTTTTTTAAAATTTTTTATGAACTAAAGTATTATCTAACAAATAATCCTACAATCGTTCCTGTTAAAACTGAACCTAGTGTAGCAACTAATAATACTTTTAATCCAAATTTAGCAAAAAGCTCTGATTGCTTTTTATCAATAGCAGCAATTGCACCATAGATAATTCCAATTGATGAAAAGTTAGCAAATGATACTAAGAATGATGACACGATTGCAACCGTTTTTGTAGATAAATTAGGAATGATTTTTTGGAAATCAAGCATCGCAACAAACTCATTTGCAGCAACTTTTGTACCCATAATTGATCCTGAACGTACTAATTCATCTGTTGGGATACCCATAATGAAAGCAACAGGTGCAAAAACATATCCTAAAATTTCAGTAAATGTCATTCCGATAATCGAATTGAATACGAAATTAATCATTGCAAGTAATCCAATGTAAGTAATTAACATTGCCCCTACAATTAAGGCAACTTTACCACCATCAAGTGCACCGTTACCGATGGCTTCAAATAATGACTTTTCTTTAATCATTTCTTTGACGTTAATATCTTCATCTTGTTCTGATGTAACAGGACATGCCATTGAAGAAAGAATTAAACCAGAGAACACGTTGATAGGGAGTGCAACTAGTACATATTCAGGAGGAATCATTTGCATATACGCACCTAAGATCGAACATGATACCGCTACTAACGAAGATGTAACGACAACAAATAATCGGTTAGGTGTAAGTTTATGTAATTCCGTTTTAACAGAAAGAATTGCTGTTGTATCACCGAATACCATACTATTTACAGCAACGAATGACTCAATCTTTGGTAATCCCGTAACTTTTGCAACGGCACCACCGATATATTTAATTGCTAAAGGTAGTATTCTTGTGTAAGTCAAAATTGATAATAATGAAGATACGAATATGATCATCATTAAAACGTTAATCCAGAAATAACCCTTTGTCGATAAATCGCCGAATACAAATGAAATACCTTCGTTACCAAAAGATAAAACTTTATTAAAGAATGAGACGATCTTTTGTAAAACTGTTCTTCCAATTGAGGTTTTTAGCATAAACCAAGCTAAAATCAATTGAACTACTAACATAATTGCAACAGCTTTATAATTAATGTTCTTTTTATCATTAGACATTAACCAACAAATAGCAAATATCAAGATAATGCCAATGATTGCGAAAATATATGACATTTATTTTCCTCCAAACTACAAAAACGTAGAATAATTTCTAATTTGCAATCTTATTGTTTCCAATCAGTTTAAAAATATCATTAAATAAAGAAAGGTTTATTTATAAAAATAGCTGAACTAACTTCATCCCACCCCATACACCTATAATTCCACAAATTGATGAAAATACAGGTGGTGCTGGAATTGGTAATTTAATGAGTGTAAATACAACTCCAACAATTAAACCTGCGATTAAGCTCATAATTATTTCATGCATATTTACTAACTCCTTTTGCTAAAACACTTTTTTTGTATTTAAGTATAGCCATCTTCTCTGTTAATAGGGTATTATCCCCAAAAATCATAGCTAATACAAATTACTACATTAAAGAAAACTTTTTTTATAAATCAAATGGTTGGTAGGTAAAAAGAATGTTTTTAAAGAATATATTTGTATAGAAAATTCTAATCTTGATGACTTAACTTTTAGAATATATACAAGCTGAAAGGGGCTTATGAATGAAACAATCACTTCTACAAGAAATTCATGATTTTACTTTATTCGGTGAATATGCAGATCACTTTGAATACTTAGCAAGTGGAAAAGATGGAGATGTTTACACTAGAGACAATTATGTAATAAAAGTATTTAAGGAAGATGGAAAAAGTCGAGATGACGGAATGAAACTTCACCTTCTAGAGCGAAGTATATACTATCCAAAAGTTCATGCATTTACGAATGATTTTATGGTAAGTGATCGAGTATTTGGTGAAACTTTTTATCAATTAGATGGCCACAGTAAAAATTTACGTATACAATATGAAATAGAAATTAATCAAGCGATCTTTGATGCTCAAAACGCTGGTTTAAATGCATTCGACTTGCATAATCATAATTTAATGTTATCGAATGATGGTGAAGTTCGAATTGTTGACGTCGGTCGATTTTCACTTGAAGAAGAAACTCTCCAGTTAGGATTTTTTAAATCATTGTTTGGAAGTTCTCATCGCCGTCATCGAAAACATAAAAGACGTCATGATCACTCATCTTCAAGGCATCAATACAGACACTCTTCATCATCCAGACGTCACCATCGTAGACATTCAAGTTCTTATAGCTCATACTCTTCATAAAAAAAATACCACCTTTATACGAAAGGTGGACTTTTTTGCCAATTGCATAAGTTATAATAGAATGGAAAAACTAACCAATATTATTAATTGTAATATTGGAGGGCAAAATGTATAAATCAATCATATCGTTTATGCTTTTAATATTTCTTGGTTTTTCCTTTGATCATTTCATGGTAGCAGAGGCTAGTGTATATACGAAAGAAATGTTAAAAAAAGAAATCGAGAATTATGGAGAAAAAGCAACTAACAAAATCCCGGCATCCTATAGTAAAGAAGAAGCGCTAAAAAATGGAGATATATTAATAATAGGAAGAACGACTAATCATAATGAACGGATACAAAAATTTATTAATAATGTGAAAAAAAAGAAGCCTGACTTTATTCGATTTGTTGAATTTACTTCAAAAGGTGATCCAGTGATTACCGAATATCAATATAATGGAAAACTAATTTATTATCGATTTGATAGTTCAAGGGATCGAACAGACCAATATCGAAAAGGTACATTTGCGATGAGTAAATTTGTTACAGGACCAAAAGTTTTAGAAGATTATTGCCAAAAGTTAGTCGTAAACTCAAAATCGTCCTATTTAACAAATTGTTATCATTTCGATAAGGTGGAATTTTAGTTTTTAAAAACGCCGGTTAAAAAATCGGCGTTTTTTGTATTTTAGTTACTTGAGAGTAATGTAGTTTAAAAAAGAAATTTCACTCACCGTAATTTATAGTCAAAACATTTTATATTTTAAAAATCAATATTCTTAATAAACAGCAATTCAATTTTAACAATTTCACGTACCGTAATATATATCAAAAATTTAATTCTTTAGACGATAAGATGGACAAGAAGTTCAAAACTAAACTATAATTTCTACATATAACTAATAAAACTACTACTAAATAATGGAAATAAAAAAGGTTCACCAAAGGAGTAAATAAAATGACAGAAAATATAGTTCAAAATAAGAAGACTGAGTTAATAAAATACATACCTCCAAAAGGAGAATTTACAAAATTTTTGTCAGATGAGGATTATTTAGAAAAAGGACGTTCATGGGGCTTATTTAATAAAAATCCAAAACATGATTTTTTATTCAAAGGTCAAGATTTTCAAGTAAATGTAAAGCTTGTTGGCTATGAAACTTATGGGGTTACGGATGAGTATCATACAATTATCATTGAATTTGAAGATGGCAATTTATCATGTATTCATCCTGCTTATTTAAAAGAAATGCAGTCCCCAAGCTTTAAGAAAGTTTACACTGTTGGTGAAAATGATACGAAAAACAGTGAGGAGAAGAAAACAGAAACAAAGTCAAAAGAAAGTACTTCCAAAGCTACTACAAAGAAAAAAGAAGAAAAGAAAGAGGAAGTTTTAATCACATTACCAACTGATAAGTCACATTTTAATGGCACGGTTAAAGAATTTAGCACTAAATATAATCATTTTAATGATAGCGAAGAAGAGATTGTTATATGGGAAAATGTGGCTGTCAAAGGAGATCAAGATCTATTAATTGGAAATGCTTGGTGTTCATTAAGTAAAACTCTAAAGGCAGCCGAGTTAGAGGTAGGTAAATCATATCAATTTGATGGTAAAGTAGTTGATAAGAAATTAAACAAAGAGGTTAAATATAAATTAAATAACCCTTCAAAGGTTGCTGAGATTTAAATTTAGTTCGAGAAAAGAAGTTTTAAATTAATTTATAATGGGTCAAGCTAAATCAAAAAAAAAGGCTAACTAATACAGTTAGCTTTTTTTATTTCTCAAATCGTTCCATTATTATCAAATCTAAGGAAATGGTTACATGATTTTGTACTTTTAGACAAATAATTTAATAAAACATACTATCTATAAAAAAGGTAATAAGAGTCTACTTATTACACTTATTTAAGGGGGCGTATATGTTGAGAAGAAGAAAAATTGGTATAACGTTTCTTACTCTTGCTTTAGCAAGTTCTTTATTTTCAACTACTGCACTTGCAAAAGAGTATAATGATAATAATGTTTATACTTTTGAAAAGATTGAACTTGTAGGTCTTGGAGACTCCATAACATTTGGTTTCAATTTAGGAACTACTAATAATATACCATCAAATTATGCGTTCCCTTTTCTTATTGGTGAAAACGCAAACCTTGAAGTACGTGATTTAGGCGTTCCAGGTTGGACAACAGATAATCTTTTGCAAGCAATAAAATATGATACCAATTTCAGACAATCAGTTAAACATGCAGACTATATTACTTTAGATATAGGAAATAATGATTTATTACATACATTGAAAAAAAGTAATAATATAGAACAACTTACTGGAAAAATTGCTACGATGATGCCAAAGTTAGCAGATAATTTAAATGAAATAATTAAGGAAATTCGTGGACTTAGTGATGCTCAGATTGTTTTGTACAATTTTTATAATCCATTTCAAGTAAGTAATCAACCGATGCATAACTTATCAAATCAGTTATTATCGCTCATTATTAATCCAAAAATTTCGAGCATTGCAGGTAAATACAAGAATGTAAAAATAGCTGATGCTTTTTCTGCATTTGATGAGAAACAAGCAACTTATGTAAGAAAGGGAGATATACATCCAACTATTGATGGACAAACTGTACTAGCTACTATTGGAATGAATGCGCTAGGTATAAAACAATAAAAAATATTGTATTAAGTTTTAGTTTTCACTTTAACTTAAATAATCGGTTAACCATAGATTATGGTTAATCTTTTTTTGTAGTTATTTCTTATGTTAATTAAATTTGAATCTAGACATAACCCTTTCATCATAGAACTATATATTAATATTTACTAAAAATGCCTGTATCGTGATTTTATTTAGGAGGGATCTAATGGAAAGTATCCATGAGATACTAAATGAGATTACATCATCTAAAGAGGGTGATGTATTAGCTACAATTATTCATGTAGAAGGCTCAGCATACCGAAAAGAAGGAACTTCCATGTTATTTAAAGGAAATGGGAAAGAGGTTGGCTTACTAAGTGCCGGTTGCCTTGAAGCAGATTTGTCATATCGAGTTCAAGAAACAAGAGTAAGAAAAACACCTCAAACTGTTACTTATGATATGAGTGCAGAGGATGATTTATCTTGGGGAAACGGAGCAGGATGTAACGGTATTATAACTGTGCTTATAGAGCCAATTGATGAAAGGATGTTTAATTTACTTACTGAATTAAAAACATTCCTATTAAATGGTACGAGCGTGTCGATGATGAAAATTTTATCGGATGATAATAATAAAGTTGAAACTTTGTTCCTAGTGGATGAAAAAACCTTTTTTGGCAATTGTAATGAGCAAAATACAGTTCAGCTTAAAAGTGTACTAAATGAATTACATGATACTAATCAAAAAAGTGGACTCCAAACGATCGAACCGCTTAAAACAAATGTGTATTTACATACTTTTCATCCTAAGCCCCGCTTATTTGTGTTTGGAGCTGGTAAGGATGCGATTCCTTTAGTAAAACTTGCAACATTAGCTGGATTCTTTGTCACTATAACCGATTGGCGAGCTGATCAATGTTCTAAAGAATACTTTCCAGACGCAGATCAAATACTTGTGGGCTTTCCGAGCGAAATTATACCGAGACTTCAATTGTCTACATCAGATTCTGCCATAATCATTACCCATCAATTCCAAAAAGACAAAGAAATATTAAATCATATTTTAAATATTAATCTTAAGTATTTAGGAGTTCTTGGTGGAAAAAAAAGAATACAACGACTTTTAGATGGTAAACAAGTAGATTCAGAAATAAATAGTCCAGCTGGACTAAAAATTGGTGCTGAGGGCCCAGAAGAGATTGCAATCAGTATTGTTAGTGAATTAATTCAGAGACAAAGAATAAAGAAGACTAAGCATGAACAATAGTAGGATCATTGCAATTTTACTTGCTGCAGGTAGTAGTAAAAGAATGGGTCAGAATAAAATTTCTCTTCCATTAGGTAATTCTACAATTGGGAGTTTTGGTTTGCGTAAATTTATCAATTCTAATATTGACCATGTTTTTGTCGTTACAAAAGAAAATGATTCACTAAATTGGATTAGCAAAGATCTTTTTAAAAAACCCAATAAAAATTTTTGGACGCATGTACCATGTACCAGTGCTAACAAGGGACAATCATACTCTTTGAAATGTGGTTTAACTCAAGCTCTAAAAACAAAGCCTTTAGGGATAATGATCCTCCTTGCTGATCAACCTTTTTTATCGATTCAAACTATTAATATATTGCATCAAAATTATTTAAAGCGTGTAAGTGAGAATTCAACAATTCCTTTTTTAGCAGCAAGCTTCCGAGGTGTTCCTAGACCTCCAATCATACTGTCACCTAATACGCTAACTGATCTATTCATGTTAAATGGAGATGAAGGGGCAAGAGCTTTTATTCGGAATCATGCTAACTTAGAAGGTTTATTAGTGGAAATTGAGAATAAGTGGGACTTTTTCGATATCGATACAAAAGAAGCGTATGAAGTAGCGAAGGAAAATGAACAATTTGGAAATTAGAAAAGGAGTTGTTAATTTTGTGAAATCAGCAGGTGTAGATCATGTACTGTTCAAAAAATATTAGTGAGTAGGTATCAAATGAATTAATCATTAAATATATAAGTATGAGTAAATTATAAAAGATAAAACTATGTCCTTCTATATTTATCCTATAGTTCATAGGGGAAATGAGACATCAAAAGAAAATGGAACTGGATTAGGATTAGCAATTTACTATGCGATTGCTTAATAAGTTCTTAGAATTGATTATAAATTATGATGTAATATGGGTATAATAAAAAAGAGTTTGGTGCTGGTAACACCAAACTTAAGTACTACATCCGTAGTGATACGGTTGACAACTATGTCCTTGGGGAAGGACGATTACTTCTTATTAGAAGTAATGTTGATGATGGCAACGATTAAGCTAATTAGCGCGATCGTTGCTATTACACTTTCTAGCAGTAAACTAATTGGATTTTCCATATTAATATCAAAATTATGACTAGTAATGGTTTGATTGTCCGAACTGATAAAAAGAAATAGGAAGGCTCGTTTTAATAACTTCAAACAAAGTTTCTCAAAACCTATTATTGTGAATTTAATCACAAAAAATACATAATATCGAGAATTTACTCTAAACCTTATATGTTACTTTAAATTTATTTAGTCGCTATCACAACATTAGTTATATTAACATGTAAACAAGAACTACAAGATTGTATAATGGAAGAAATCACAAAATTAGCGCATAAGTAAATTTTAAAAATATAGAGTTCTTTAATTGGGGTGCCTAAAAATTCGGTTAAACTGAAATTTTGGCACCCCTTATCGTATCTATTGATAAGCAGGAACTTAACAAGATACAATAAATACATAAATAAGAGTTCATTAAGACTAACAAAGTCTAACATATTTCATAATTTAAATAGAAGAACTTCTATTTGGCTAACAGACAAAAGGAGTGTGCAAGATGGAACGGAAAAAAATAAATAAGCTTTTAATTTGGATGGTAATTTTGTCTCCGGTTTTGTTCTTCCTCATACCGATACTAGTCGGTTTAATCTTAACGCATCCATTTAGACGAAAAACTGAACAAACACCTGCCGATTACAATTTGCAATTTGAAGAGGTTGAATTTAAGAGTAATCTAGATCAAGTTGTGATAAGAGGATGGTGGATACCAGCAAAAAATCCTACAGGTAAAACTGTCATAACTGCACACGGGTACACAGATGAACGAAGTCAAAAAAAGATTAACGGTCTCCGAATTGTGCAATCAATTCATGATCGTGGGTATAATGTATTGATGTTTGACTTCCGTAATAGTGGAAAATCAGGTGGACGAACAACTGGAATTGGCTATTATGAACAGCATGATTTATCATCGGCAGTAGAATATGTGATTAACGAACGAAATCAACAAGAAATTGTTTTGCTTGGATGGAGTATGGGAGGGGCGACATGTTTACTCGTTGGTAGCCTTCATCCGCAAATTAAAGGAGTTATAGCAGACAGTCCATTCCATGATTTACAGACTTATTTGGAAGATAATTTAAGTGTCTGGTCTAAATTACCTAAAAAACCTTTTACTTCAATCATTTTACGTTCGATGAAACATTTATTAAAGATTGACCCAAAAGAAGTGTCTCCTGTCATTTCAGTTCAAAAAGGAAATTCAACAAATTATTTATTAATTCATGGAAAGAATGATTTGAAAGTACCATTTAGTAGTAGTGAAATGATCTATGATCAAATCCCTAATGATAATGAAAAAACATTATGGCTGACAGAACATGGACATATTACAACATTTATTGAAGAACCGGAACCATATACTAAGAAAGTAATTGATTTTATTGAAAAGACGTTTTCGTCTAATGGAAGTTGAATAATTAATTAGATTTTACGAAACAGATGAACCTTAAAAAGCGGTTTATCTGTTTTTTTATTTAGAAAGATATTCTTCAGTACATGAAAGTAGAGCGTGTAGAAAATACTACTATTTATAAAATGATTTAAATAAAAAGTATAATTTTTGCCCTAAAAAGCTCTATTTTACTAAAAAGGCAGGCGAACTAAGATGGCAGATGAATACCGTTCGCGAGAGGAACGTAAACGGCTGGAAAAGCCTTCAAAAATTTCCGATAAGTCTGAAGGCTTGTGGAAAAAAATTACTGTAACATTATTATCAATCGTAATTGTTTTCATACTGATTGGTGTAGGAATATTTTCATATTTAGTTAGTGGAGCACCTGCTCTAGATGAATCAAAACTCAAAGTACCGTTATCTTCTACTATTGTTGATAAAGATGGTAAAGTTGTAGCCGAATTAGGTAGAGAACAACGAACAAAGGTGTCCTATAATGAAATTCCTAAAGTTGTAGAAGACGCATTTATTGCTACTGAAGATGTGCGGTTTTATAAGCATAAAGGAGTTGACATCCGACGGGTATTCGGTGCTGTTTTAGCGAATATAACTGGAGGTTTTGGCTCGCAAGGTGGAAGTACAATCACCCAGCAAGTAGTAAAAAACTCATTTTTATCTTCTCAAAAAACCATAAAGCGGAAAGTTCAAGAAATGTACTTGGCTTTTAAATTAGAACAAAGATACTCAAAACATCAAATATTAGAAATGTATCTAAATAAAGTATACTTTTCGAATGGTCTTAAAGGGCGAGGGGTTTATGGTGTAGCCAAAGCTTGTGAAACTTATTTTAGTAAAGATTTATCAAAAATTACACTACCAGAAGCAGCTACATTAGCAGGAATGGTGAAAAGTCCAAATAACTATAATCCTGCAAGGCACCCTATTGAGTCACAAAACCGTAGAAATACTGTTTTAAGTCAAATGAAAAAATATGGTTATATTACAGAGGCACAATATACAAATGCAAAAGCAATTTCAATGAAATCATTAGTAAAAGTTCATGAATCTGGTGGTACAAAATACAATTCATTTATTGATGTAGTCGTAAATGAAGTAGAAAAAAACAGTGATGCAAATGTTTATACTGATGGACTAACAATTGAAACAACATTAGATCCTAAAGCCCAAGATACAGCAGATGAAATATTAAGTAGAGGAAAAAGCTTCTATCCCAGTGATGAATTTCAAACTGGATTTGTATTATTAGATACGAAAACGGGTGAAATTCGAGCAGTCGGTGCTGGAAGAAATACAAGTACTGGCGGTTTAAACTTCGCTACTGATATAAAAAGACAGCCGGGATCTTCAATTAAACCTGTACTAGATTACGGCCCAGCTATTCAGTATTTAAAATGGTCAACTTATCATCAAATTCTTGACGAGCCTTATAGTTATTCGAATGGTACACCTATTAGAAACTGGGATCGAAAATATAAAGGTGATATTTCAATTCGATTAGCATTAGTTGATTCACGAAATATTCCTGCATTAAAGACTTTCCAGGCAGTAGGAGCCGATCGTTCTAGAGAATTTGGGAATGGTTTAGGGTTTAATTTTTCGAAAAATACATATTATGAATCTTATTCGATAGGTGGATTCACAGGTGTATCAGCGATGGAGATGGCAGGAGCATATGCTGCCTTTGGTAATGGTGGAATCTATAATAAGCCACACTCCGTTAAAAAAATTATTTACCCTGATAATACTGAAAAAGTATTTTCAACTGAGCCTAAACAAGTAATGAGTGATTATACTGCATATATGATAACAGATATGCTTCGAGATGTAGTAAAAACACCACTTGGTACTGGTAAAAGAGCTAATGTACCAGGTCTTGATATGGCAGGTAAAACAGGTACGACAAACTACTCTGATGAAGTAAAACAAAAATACGGATTTCCGGATAACGCAACTCGTGATAGTTGGTTTATAGGATATTCTTCTGATGTTACAATGGCTGTTTGGACAGGGTATGAAAAAAATAAAAAGAATAATTTTCTTGGTAAAGGTTCAACGAATATTGCAAAATTCATTGCAAGGGATATGTTAGCTGCTAATGGAGATCGAAACGCAATATTTAGAAAGCCTTCATCAGTTGAAGAAATTCGAAATGAATTATACATTCGCGGAGAAAAAGTAGATGATATTCCTAAAGATATTGTGATTGAGTCTGTAAAAAATGTTAAGGCAAACTATGACCCAGTTACAAGTAATATCTCATTAAATTGGACGTATCCAGCAAATCTGCTTCAAAAAACGTCTTTTGAAGTAAGTTATACTGTAAACGGTGCAGCGGGACAAACTCAAAAAATTCAGGGTACAGCAACAAGTATTAATGGAATTGTCCCTGGAGATATTGTGAAAATAACAATTATTGCTGCGAATCCTCAAGGTAAGAGTGGACCTGTTACAGTTACCGTTGATTTATCTTCAACTGAACAACCAACGACACCACCAGCAAATGAAGGTGGACAAGGAACTGGCACTGGAACAGGAAATGGACAGGGAACTGGAAATGAGCAAGGGAATGGAACTGGAACCGGGACAGGTACAGGAGAAGGTACGAAGCCAGGTGAACAAACGCCGGGTACAGGAAACGAAAGTGGAGATAATACTGTTAATCCAATTGTTCCTAATCCAACTAATCCACATTAAATTTAAATTTAAAACGCATTGAGAATGGATCAATGCGTTTTTTCAAGTGAATAGTGTTAAAGGAGTTTTAAAATGGAAGATAAATTAAGTATTAATATTTTTTTAAAAGAGTCGGATAATCCATTTGCAAGTTATTATAGCCATGACTATTTACACTTAAGCTCTGAATTAGAAGATTTTATATTATCTAAATTACATAATGCTAAAAGAAAAAATATCGAGCTACTATTTGATGGTCAAACTGAATTTGATGAAAATGTCTTAAAAACAGCGACTGTGAACTCTTTTACTAATCTTATGAAAACTGATGAACGGATTTATGCTAGAAATATTAAAAAGTCCATTATTTTATTTGTGCTTGGTATTATCATTGGATTGTTCTACTTAAAGCTTCAAAAAAGTCATGCCTATATTGGAGGAATATTAAGCATTGTATGTTGGGTTTTTATTTGGTCAGGTACAGAAGTATATTTCTTTGAAAACTTGCAAATCAAACAAAAGATTAAAAAATGTAAGAACATTCTTCAAGCAAATATTTACAAAAAATAAGAATGCTAATGCCCCCGAAAAAAAATCGGGGGCATTAATTTGATTTGGTTATTTAATTGGATCTGCTTTTAGAAAAGTATCTTTCAAGATGAAGTATGATTTTTTTAGACGTTCATGATATCTAGGCTTATCCCATTTTTTCCAAGTATAAGAATAAAAATCATCCATTAAAAGTTTTCCATTTTTTTGTCTAACAGTTGAATAGGATAGTTCCTTATTTGATTCAGTTGGACGATAAGTAACAATAGCTACTTGAATTTTTTTTATATTTTTCTTGCTTTCTAATCCACCTTTCCATATATCCCCCATTATTTCACGTGTACTTGGATCTCTTACATTTAATAATTGCCAAGGGATACGGATTTCTAATACATGATCTTTCTTGTTGTGGGATAGATCAGTTAAAGAGTTAAAATCTTTATGAAGTGGGTTTCCATCTCCGAACATTAATTTACCTGTTTCATAAAACTCCAAAGGCAAATTTACAGATTTCCCGTTTAAATTTGGAATAACTAGTGGTCGATTTAATCCAAGCATGACTTTATGATAGAGGCCATTATCTTTCACATTTACATTCGGTTCAATTGGCGCGTAATGTAAAAGATTGGCGTATTCATAATAAAATGGATCATAATAGCTATCGACAAGAACACGAGAATCATTAGGTCCATTTAAGTCAATTACAAAATCAATTCCATTTTCAGTTTTAACCGACTTGTTATTTGGAAGTTGATGTTGACCTTGTCCTTGAATAGTATCAAGTAAAAGCATAACTCCTGTTTTAGACCAATCAAAAGGTTGTTTAGTTTTTTCAAAATTTAAGAGGAAATTAATTGATCGCTCGTCGCTAGACATTGACCAATTCTTTAATTTCCGTTCGTTGTCGTTTTGATCAAGAGTATTAATAAAATTAGCATTTTTCATATTAGCTGATTTGATTTTATTTTTTTTCCAATCACTTGAGTCACCATCTACAGAAATGACATGTTTTGAACTGTTAGGATCAAAAGATAGTAAACCAAATTGCTGTTCGCTTGTTTGTACATTTGACCAAAATGGTCGGCGTTCAGGATCATCTAATTCCATATTATTCCATGTTCGTTTAAACCATTCATCTTGCCACGAAAATACAATTCCACCTGCCATTCCCTCAAATTGAATATCTTCGAAAAGATTAGCAGTAATTTGTCCTTGCTCTGTTTCATTATGAAACCCTTGGTTCCATCCATAACGATTTCGATGAGTCATACCTCTAGAAGATGGTACCCCAAATTCTGAAATTAAAACTGGCATAGTATGTACTTTCCTTAGATTATTTAAATATCCAGCATAACTATTCTTCTTACCTCGGGAATCAATATAATTCGTATAAGCTAGTTCATAATTTAAAAATTCCGGGTAATATGGGTATACATGATATGAAGCAAAGTATCCAGGATATAATGTTGACTTTGGAATGACATGATTCGGATCTAATGAAACCATATCTTCATTTTCCATTGGTTCATTTGGATGATGAATTGGATCGGTAGTTACCCAATTCGCAAAACTAATTGGACGTTGCCATGCATATTTTTCTGTTTCATATTTCACGGTATCATCTAATATACCTGCAAGCCAAACTTCAAATGGAGTCGCATTATTTGTTTGAAAGTACTGGCCATTAAAGTCAACATTATCTTTATGTTTATCATTTGTCGATTTCATCATATTTGGGTCCCACTCAATACCTAAAATCCATCCAATAACGTATTCTGAAATATTTGAATGATATTGACCCGAAGCGTGACCTAGTTTTTGAGGGATGTTCGCTTTCCCATGAATTACATCAACAGATTGCCTTATATCATTTTGAAACTCTTTAGTTAGGCTCTCATTGTAAATATCCCCTAATGAATTCATTTTTTCCTCATTAATCCAAACACCGTGAATTAAATAAAGTGGTTGTTTAGCTTTTTGATTATACTCAGATAGTGCATCATAAAAAGCAGGAGGATGAAGGGTATATGTATATCAATCAGAAATTTATCCCTTCGTATTTCTAATTGATAAAGAAAATGGTGGAAAAGCTGATGCATTAAATGCTGGAATTAATTTTAGTAAGTATCCTTATTTTGCTTCTATTGATGGCGATACAATCCTTGATTCTGACTCATTCATTAAAATTATGAAACCGATTATTGAAAATACAGATGACGAAATACTTGCTACTGGTGGGAACGTGTTAATTGCAAATGGAAGTAAAACCTCGCTTGGAAAAGTAAATGAAATGCTTCTATCGAAAAATCCACTTGTAGTAATGCAGGTTATCGAATATATGAGAGCTTTTTTAATTGGACGAATTGGACTTAGTAATAAGAATTTATTATTGATAATATCTGGAGCATTTGGTGTATTTAAAAAGTCAAGAGTCATTCAAGTAGGAGGCTATTTAACGAATACGATTGGTGAAGATATGGAACTCGTAGTTCGTCTTCACCGTAAAAACATTGAAGAAAATTGGGGAGCAAAAATCGAGTATGTAGCCGATCCAGTTTGTTATACTGAAGCACCAGATTCATTCAAATATTTAAAAAACCAAAGAGTAAGATGGCACCGTGGATTATTTGAAAGTTTGTGGGCTCATCGTAAAATGATTTTTAATAAAAATTACAGTTCAATCGGATTTATTGCAATGCCATATTTTTTCTTCGTTGAATTTTTAGGCCCAATTATTGAGTTTTTAGGTTATGTTTCATTAATCATAAACATCACTATGCACAATATAAATATTTTGTACTCCTTTGCGTTTTTAATCCTCATGATCATCTATGGCTCATTCTTCTCCGTTAGTGCAGTTTTATTAGAAGAATGGCGCTTAGAAAAATATAAAAAAATTAGTGAGTTAAACCGTTTATTTTTCTATTCGTTGACAGAAGCAATTTGGTATCGTCCAATTTTGACCTATTGGCGTGTAGTAGCAATAATCAGCATATTCTTAGGGCAAAAAAAAGGTTGGGGAGAAATGAAGAGAAAAGGTGTTTAACTTTATTAATCGATCAAAAAGACCGTTTAGCGGTCTTTTTTTGTTTGTTGAAAAGTATCATAAGTAAAAATATTAAGTCAAGTCATTATTTCTGCAATTTTATAAACTAAAAAATCAGAATGATAAATATAAATGAGTAATAGAGCATAAATAGAGTATAGCGGAGGAGTGAAGAATGACAAAAGGATTAAAATTAGTGGGGCTAGTCGCTTTTATTGCGATTTTAAATGTGATTTTATTCTCTCCAGGTTTAATCGGAATTCAATTAATTAATGCGAGTGCATTTCAAACTGCATTTGGGGTATCGTTCATAATAGCGAGTTTGTTAGTACTTCTATTTAATCTGTTTCAACTTTATTTCAAGCCAGTTAAAGAAAAGTCAATTAAGCAGCTAAAAACAAATGAAGATTTCGTTTTTGCTTTAAGTCGATATAAAAATAGTAAAGTACTAAAAGAAGATATTATTACTTCAATTGAGCAAATCGAGAGAATGAAAAAGAAAAAAGGCGTATTTTATAACTTATTAACAGATCGATTTTCTCCAACAGAAATTACATACAACAAGTTTGCATCTGTTGTGGACGAGGTTGAAACATTATTTTATTTAAGAATAAGAAACATCATAAACAAAATCAGTACTTTTGATGAATTTGATTATAAAAAAATAAAGGGGAAAGACGGATCACGATACTCTAAGTCATTAATTCAAGAGAAAACAAATCTTTATAATGAATATTTCAAATTCATAAAAAGAGCAATTGAAATGAATGAAGAGATTCTTGTCAATATTGATAAATTAATTTTAGAAATTTCAAGACTAGATGAAATAGGAATCGATGATATTGAAAAAATGGAATGTATGAAAGAAATCGATACGTTAATTCAACAAACAAAATATTATAGGCAATGAATGAAAGGATGATAAAAATGAGGAAGTTTCTTTTTGCATCTATTGCAGTAATCGTTGTAGTTTTTCTTCTTGTCTATATTGGAATCAATATGACTTCAGGGCATAAAGTTGTAAAAATTACTGATAAAAATAAAAATCAGCAATTAGCTAAAATGATTTCAAAAATAAATATATCAAAAGCAAAACCAATTAAAGGTCAAATTGACTTAAGTACCGCTGATGTCGCAAGTGAACTCCCTGATATTTCTAAATTTCCTGTATCTGTAGACAATACGACTGATCGTTTTGTTGAAATTTTTTCATCTACTGAAAAATCAAGTGACGGGAAAAATGGTTGGTTAAACGAAGTTGCAAATAAGTTTAATGATGCAAAATTCAATCTAAATGGTCAGCAAGTATCTGTCAAAATTAGAAACATTGCATCTGGTACTGCAACGGATTTTATTAAATCTGGTAAATATGTTCCTGATGCCTTTACACCTTCAAATGAACTTTGGGGTCAAATGATTACAGCAAGTGGTGTTAAAACAGAAACGGTATCGTCGCGATTAGTTGGAAATGTTCCTGGAATTGTCATTTCACGGTCAAAATATAATGAGTTAATGAAAAAGTATAGTAAAGTCGATCCGAAAACCGTTATTGAAGCAATGACAAAAAATGAACTATCAATGGGATATACTGACCCATTTACGAGTTCAACTGGATTAAATTTTTTAGTAACGACTTTAAATTCATTTGATTCAAATGATGTACTTAGTGCTACTGCTGTAAAAGGATTTGAAAGCTTTCAAGCAAATGTACCGTTCACAGCATCTACGACTCTACAAATGAGTGATGCAGCGGAATCTGGCGTTCTAGATGCCTTTGTCCTTGAATATCAAACCTTTGTTAATTCACCTGATTTAAAAAATAGTTATGAATTTATTCCATTTGGGGTGCGCCACGACAGTCCACTTTATGCTTTAGGGAATTTATCAAAAGAGAAAATGGATATTTTGAAAAAATTTGCTGAATTTACTAGTCAAAATAACCTTCAATCACTTGCGAAACAGGATGGGTTTAATGGGTTGAACAATTACAAATCAGAGCTTAAAACGATTGATGGGGATACTTTAACTGCTGCACAGAAACTTTGGAAAGGAAAGAAAAATACTTCAAATCCAATTGCTGCGGTTTTTGTTGCAGATGTTTCAGGTAGTATGGATGGTAAACCTTTAAATGAGCTAAAAGAATCATTACTTAAAGGTCAAAAATATTTAGGAAGAGATAATAGTATTGGCTTAATCTCATACTCTGCGGATGTGACGATCAATCTTCCAATAGCGAAATATGATGCAAATCAACAGTCAAAATTTGTTGGTGCGGTATCTAGCCTCGATGCAAGCGGAGATACAGCAACAAATGATGGAATCCTTGTTGCAATAAATATGCTAAAAGAAGAAATGAAAAAAAATCCAAATGTAAGACCGCTCATTTTTGTCCTTACCGATGGTGAGACCAATCATGGGAATTCATTGAAGAATGTAAAAGGAATCATAAAAGCATATAAAATTCCAATTTATACGATTGGTTATAACGCTAATATTAAAGCGCTTGAAAGTATTTCGAATATAAACGAAGCTGCAAATATTAATGCTGATTCAGATGACGTAATCTATAAAATTCGTAATCTATTTAATGTTCAACTTTAATTAGTAGGAGGATTTAAGAATGTCATTTTCTATGCAAGTTGTAAATGAAGAGGAAATTAAGGCAGTAATAGAAGAGCAAGTAAAGCCTGTACCTGAGGAATTAATCAAATTAAAGGCAACAGCGGATGCAAATGTAGCGATGATTATGGAGTTAGACACTGTTTCAAAGGAAACGTACGAAAAACGAAAGGAAATTCTCCAATCAATTGAATCATTTGGATTACAGACGATGAAATCTTCTTCGAATAAAAATTCGCTTCTAAAAGTTTCACTTGGTCAACTTGCTAAAAGTGGAGACGAAGGAGGGCAAGTTGCAAAAGGATTAGCAGACCTCCAAGTTCAATTAAAGGATTTAGATCCAAGTGTAATTAATTTTACCAAGTCTGGTTTTTTTGGTAAGTTATTTAATCCGATTCGTTCATATTTTCAGAGATTTGAAAAAGCAGATGTAGCAATCGCAGATATCGTAAATTCACTTGATAAGGGGAAAAAAATTCTTGAAAATGATAACACGACATTAGAGCATGAACAACTATCACTTCGTATGCTTTCAAAAACGCTAGAAAAGGAAATCCAACTTGGAACATTAATGGATGAGTCAATTGAAAATCAAATTGAAAAAGCAAAAGTCGAAGGGGAAGATCAAGAAAAAATTAAATTCATCTCAGAGGAAGTTCTTTATCCGTTAAGACAACGAGTCATGGACCTACAGCAAATGTTAGTCGTCAATCACCAAGGAGATATGTCTTATGAGGTTGTGATTCGGAATAATCGTGAATTAATTCGAGGTGTGGAACGTGCAAAAACGGTAACGATTTCAGCACTGAATACAGCAGTAACTGTAGCAAGTGCTCTATATAATCAAAAAATTGTTTTGCAAAAAATCACTGCTTTAAATCAAACAACAAATACTATTATTGAAGGTACTTCTCGATTATTAAAGGAACAAGGAGTTGCAATCCAAAAGCAAGCGATGGAGTCAGCGGTTTCTGTTGAAACACTAAAAACCTCTTTCACTAACGTCATATCCGCATTTGAATCAATTAGTACATTTAAACAAGAAGCTTTGCCAAAAATGCGTCAAACAATCCTACAATTTCAAGAATTAGCCGAAGTCGGTTCTAGGCAGATTCAAAAACTTGAAAAAGGGGATCGAATCGGTTTATAGAAGATACTGGAAAAAGATATGTAGGAAGTAACATATCTTTTTTCGATTTAACTTTTCTCTACCATTCATACTACATGTTCTTAGTTCTAATCAAGTACAAAGATTAATAGGATTCTATAGTGGTAAAAAGGAGGGGAAAGTGTGAAGCAGTATAGAGTTATTGGGAAAAGTGTTCCTAAAAAAGAAAGCTGGGATAAGGTATCCGGACGAGTTAAATATATTGATGATGTTCAAGAGGTTGGTACACTACATGCCAAACTGGTAACGAGTACCCATGCCCATGCAAAAATAGGTGATATCGATACAAAGGAAGCATGGAAGGTCAAAGGTGTACGTATGATCATTACGGGAAAAGACTATCCGCTTCTTATAGGTACAACGATAAAGGATCGACCGTTGCTTGCATTTGAAAAAGTCCGTTACTACGGAGAGCCAATTGCTATGGTAATAGCAGATACGGAAGCTATCGCAATAAAAGCATCTACTCTAATCTGTGTTCAATACGAACCCCTTCCTGTCGTAAATTCACCAGAAGCAGCATTTCAAAAGGATGCTCCCCTCGTACATGAAAATGTTGAACAATATTTAATTGACGAGTCATCAGGATTAACAGGTACGTCTGGTGGGATTCAGCCTATACCTGGTACAAATATAGCAAACATACAGGGTATCCGAAAAGGGAATATTGATCGGGGCTTTGCTAATTGTGACGTCATTGTCGAAGAAGTTTTTTCATTTAATCAATCTGATCATACAGCAATCGAGACGAGATGTGCGGATGTAGAAATTAAAAAGACCGGGGAGGTTATTATTCACTCAGCCTCACAAGAACCATTTGAAATGAAAGACTTAATTAGTGAAACGTTCAATATTGAAGAAGGGAAAGTACTTGTTAATATCCCGTTAGTCGGGGGTTCATTTGGTGCTAAAACAAGTGTGCAATTAGAACCACTAGCATATGTAGCCTCTAAAGCAGTTGGGGGAAGAAGAGTTAGGCTTCGTAATAGTCGTGAGGAAGATATCGTTACATCTCCAGTTCATATCGGATTACATGCAACAGTTAAGATGGGGTGTACAAATGACGGTAAATTACAAGCTCTAAAACTCTTTTTTTTATTTGACGGTGGCGCATATGCAGAAAGGTCTGTACCTATTACGAAGGCAGCAGCATTTGACAGTACTGGACCATATAAAATAAATAACGTTTGGTGTGATTCATTATGTATGTATACAAATCATCCATATGTAACTGATTTCCGAGGATTTGGACGTACTGAAGCTGCTTTTGGGGTAGAACGAACGATGGATATAATGGCTAAAAAACTCGGGATGGACCCTTTAGAATTTCGTCTATTAAATGCGATTCAGCCAGGAGACACATCACCAACACAAGTACTTTTGAACAAAAGTAATCTAGGAGATATAACTGAATGTTTGTTACAGTTAAAGGAACTAATGAATTGGGATAGAGGACAACGTATTGAAATTTCGGATCGGTTTGTACGTACAAAAGGAATTAGTTGTGCATGGAAGAATGGGGATCCACCTCCTGGTGTTGGAGCGGGGACAATTTTAACTTTTAACAAAGATGGAAGTATAAATATCATAAGCGCTGCTGTAGAAATTGGGCAAGGTACTAAAACCGTATTAACTCAAATGGTTGCTGAAAAAATGAACATGTCCGAAGATGAAGTGTTTATTCAAATGGAAGTAAAGACCCAGGATTCTCCTGATAATTGGGAAACTGCTGCTAGTCGTACAACATTTATGTCTGGAAATGCAGTGCTTAAAGCATGTGATGATGCCATTAGACAATTAAAAAGGACTGCATCAATTGTCCTTAAAGTTCCAAAAGATGAATTAGAGGTGGCTAATAAAAAAGTTTTTAAAAGAACGGACCCATCTGTTTCAATCGATTTTTCTGAGATTGCGCTTGGATATATTTATCCTAATGGTAAAGTAGCTGGAAATCAAGTTGTTGGAAGAGGGACATATATGATTCCAGGCTTAACAGAAATGAATCCGGTTACTGGAAAAGGTGTTCAAGGACCTGAGTGGGGTGTGGTAGCACAAGGTGTGGAGGTTGAATTTGACAAAAGGGACAATACTTTTAAATTATTAAGAGCTGTTACTGTTTCAGATGCAGGTCAAATTTTAAATTATAAAGGCGCAGAGACACAAATAACAGGCGCGATGAATATGGGACTTAGCTTTGCGACGAGAGAAGGATTTATTTTTGATGACGAAGGTAAAGTGTTAACGACACAATTTCGTTCGTATAAAGTTATGCATTTTGGAGAACAACCAGAGTATATTGTTCGATTCGTTGAAAACCCAGTAAAAGGTGCACCATATGGATCCCGAGGTCTTGGTGAACACGGTTTAATGGGTATGCCTTCAGCGGTAGCAAATAGTTTATCTCTTGCTGCTAATGTTTCACTACAAAAGTTGCCCCTAACTCCAGAGTTTATTTGGAAATCAAGGCTAGAAGCTGGGGAGGTGCATTAATGCTCCACTTCAATTTTGATTATTATCGACCTTCTACGATTAAAGAAGCAGTTGATTTATTTGTTAAACTCGATAAAAAAGGAAAGAAACCTATTTATTTTAGCGGTGGAACGGAAGTAACAACTTTAGGGAGATTAAATCTGATTCATACGAAGGCAGTAATCGATGTAAAAGGAATTCCTGAATGTAATGCCCTAGAAATTAAGGAGAATTCAGTGGTCGTTGGAGCAGCCCATACATTAACAAGAGTATTTGAATCGAAAATTTTCCCTCTACTTGGTGAGGCTTGTGTTCGAATTGCTGATCGAACTTCGAGGAATCAAATTACTTTTGGTGGTAACCTTGCCAGTGACATCATCTATCGTGAGGCAATTCTTCCATTACTTCTTTCTAATAGTACATTAGTGATTGCAGGTATTGATGGAGTCAAAGAGTACCCAGTAGAAGAAATTTTTAATGAAAAACTACGCTTAAAGCGGGGAGAGTTTTTAGTTCAAACCAAATCTGATGGAATATATAGAAAATTCCCTTTCTTTATTGATAAAAAAAGGAAAAGTGAAAAGGTAGATTATCCTCTTATAACACTTGAATTATTAAAAGTTAATCGCTCATACCGGTTAGCAATTAGTGGATTATGTGCGTATCCATTTCGTTCTTATGAGATGGAGCAAGCTTTAAATAACACGAATTTATCAGCCCTGGAGCGGATTAATCAGGCCATTCTTGCAATTCCAGCCCCGGTCATAAGTGATATACGTGGCTCTAGGGATTATCGTATTTTTGTCTTAAAGAACTTACTTCTAGATGGATTAGTTTATTTGGGAGGAGTGAGAGCGTGATACAGAAATTGAATCTTGATATAAACGGAGAACAGCGAACGGCGTCTATTAGAATGGCCGATACGCTTTTAGATGTTTTAAGGGAAAAACTCGACCTAACAGGAGCAAAACGTGGTTGTGAAAACGGTGATTGCGGGGCTTGTACGGTAATAGCTGACGGTTTACCAGTAAAAACATGTATGATGTTAGCGGTTGATGCTGTAGGAAAGAAACTTACCACAATTGAAGGCTTACACGATGATCCAATGCAGCGTGCTTTTGTGGAAAAATGGGCTTTTCAATGCGGGTATTGTACTTCGGGGTTTATCTTAAACGCTCATGCACTCGTAACTGAGCATCCTGACGCAACTGAAGAGGTTATAGAAGAATGGCTTAGTTCAAATATATGTCGTTGCACTAGTTACCAGGAAATAAAAGAAGCGGTATTATCGGTTTTAAACGAACAACGGGGTAGACCAAGAAATAGACTCTAGCAAAATACTTTACTCTTAAAATATTGCTTAATATGTTATATCTTATATTGGGAAATTATGGTTCATTGAACGAGATTTCATATTTTGAATGATACTTAGTTTATTAAAAAAGCCTCCGTTAATAAAAACGCAGGCTTTTACATATTTTTAGAATTCAGTTAAAAAAAGGTTTTTAACATTTTTTGAAATAAATTGGAATCGTTCCAATGGGCGTGATTTGGTACGGAATAGGGTTCAAAACAACTGGTACAGGAGGCAGATTGGTAATAACACTTTTCCGATTCTTATGACGAGAACCTTTAACACTTACTTTTACATCTTCACTATTCGATTCATTTTTATGAATGTTTCTTTCATAATTTGGACCAAATAAAAAATCATCAAACTTATTATTTAAAACCATTTTAACACTCCTAAATTCAAATTTTCGTTTGTATATCTAATATATACAAATTTGGGATTAATGAATGGGCACGTTAGGAGTGCATCTTTATTGGTAAAATTATTTCGCTCGCATTCGCTTAAGATCTTCTTTTGGAGGAAAACCAAATAATCGAGAGTATTCTCTACTAAACTGGGATGGACTCTCGTACCCTACTCGGAATGCTACTTCTGCTGCATCCGAAGACTCGGATAGTAATAAAAGCCGTGCTTCCTGCAATCTTAAATGTTTCTGAAATTGTAGAGGACTCATTGCAGTTACATCTTTAAAGTGTCTATGTAGGGAAGAAACACTCATATTTGCTATTTCTGCAAGTTCTTCAATTCGTAAAGACTTGTAAAAATTCGCTTTAATTTGTTCAATAACTTCCCTTATTCGATTAGTAGTGCTACCTTCGATGGCGATTTGTTGCAATATACTCCCATTGTGTCCACGCAATACTCTATATAGAATTTCTTTTGTAAAAATAGGTGCAAGTATTGGAATATCTTCAGGCGAATCTATTAAACGGGCCAATCTAATCACTGCATCTAGGATCGAACCCTCTAATTCATTGACAAATATCGCTCGTTTTGCATTTTCCTTTGAATTAGTGGGGATTTCTGTATCAGTTAAAATTTCTAAAATTTGATTTGGATTAAATTCAATTTTTAAAGCTAGATATGGAGTGGTTGGTGTAGCTTCAATAACTTGGCCTGTAACAGGTAAATCAACGGATGCAACTAAAAAATTTCCAGGGCCATACTTAAAACTTTCATCTCCTAGTAACAATTCCTTTACACCAGAAACAACTATACAGAGAGATGGCTTATAGACCCTGTATTTTGGATCAGTAATATTTGACTCTCGTATGAAAAATAACGAGTTAATTGAGGTCTCATTAACACCTTCACGACTAGTATTGCGATCAATAATTTGGATTAGTTCGCTTAGATAAGAAACGTTAATTTCAGACATATAGTCCTCCTTGCTGATTTTATATTAAAAAAACATAAAAATTTTCCATAGGATATGTAAAAGTGAGAGGATTAGGCAATCATTTAGGAGGAATGAGTTAACGAACTCTGCTTATTTTAATGCATACTTAATTATATCAAACATATCATCAAAACTATAACAATATCAAAATATAGAACCCATAAAGGGAGAGATTCATATGAAACTAATTGCTTTAGATTTGGATGGTACTACACTCAACTCAAATAAAATAATAAGTGAGGAAACGTTAAGCGCGATTAAAAGAGCTGAGGCAGCAGGACATATCGTTATGATTTTATCAGGTCGTTCACCAAGTTCAGTAAGCGATGAGCTTTCAAAGTATGGCTTAAATTGTCCAGTTGGGGGGCATAACGGGACGGCATTATATGTGAACGGAGAATTAATTGAACTAAATTCAATTGGGAAATCTCAAATACAAAAAATTGCCTTAGAAGTTGAGAGAGAAGAATTACCGTACAATGTTTCTACAAATAAGGGAATATTTGCCCCAAGTAATTGGGATAAACGATTTGAACTAGTTGTTTCATCCGGGCGAGTTCCTAAAGATTACTTCACAAATAGACACTACAAAATGTTTACCACACCACCAAATGTATATGGACATTCGTTTTTTAACAAAGTTCAAGAAATAATTGATAATGAGGATTATACGATTCAAAAGTTTCTTATTTTAACCCTTGATCCAAAACAAATGGAGCGAATTGAAAAAAAATTAAGATTCATAGATGAGACTTTTGTTACTAGTTCTTCTCCTTTTAATCTCGAGATTACACATATGAATGGAAATAAGGGGTATGGTTTAAAAGCAATGGCATCCTATTTTCAGATACCATTAGAGAATACAGTAGCTATTGGAGATGAAAAAAATGATCTACCGATGTTTAATATAGCCGGCTTATCAATAGCCATGGGGAATGCTGAAGAAGAAGTAAAGCTCGCATGTGATCTTGTCACATTAAGCAATGATGAAAATGGTGTTGCATATGCATTCGAAAAATATATTTTTAATAAGTCGAATGTACTATAATAGTTAAGGAATCTTAATACATCCAAATAAGTAACGTTTTCCTTGGTTAAATTAATGGTGCATCTTAATTTATCCAAGGGTGTTTTTATTTGTCTATTTTAACTAATCGATTAAAATATAGAATGGTAAGGGGGAGTGAATATTGGTTAGTCGGATAAAAGATCTATTTGCTATTAAAGGGTATAGTTTGTTTGTCATATGTTTATTATTTGTAGGGATTGGACTTTCAATTACAACTCCTTATTTATCACTGTATAGTACAAAATATATCGGGATGAGTTCTGGAGCATTTGGTATCTTCATGGCAGTGATTTCATTAAGTGGTGTTTTAGTAAATACATTTATTGCTGAACGATCTGATCGAGGGATTGACAGAAAATGGATTATAATGATTGCGATGATTTCATCAGCAATAGGTTATGCATCTTATTTAATATTTCATAACTACTTTTTATTATTAGTTTTCGTTGCTTTATTTAATGGATTAGGCGCAGCGGCCATGCCACAAATTTTTGCATCCGCGCAGGAATCAGCAAATGCAAGTTTATCTAAGGATAAGACTTTAGCCTTATCAACTTTACGCTCGCTCGTTTCTTTAGGATTTTTAATTGGACCATTAATAGGAACAATAATTCTAAGAGCAAAAGGTTATCATGGACTTTTTTGGGGAACATCTAGCATTTATGTAATGATTACAATTCTAGTATTCTTCTTTTTAGAAAAGAGAAAGCCAGTTCAGAACAATCTAAAAAAGAAAAGTAAGACTAAAGTCACATCAGCTAAACGTAAACAGCTTAGACTACCAGTTATTGCTTTTATCTTATTATTTGCAGTTAGTTCGATTAATTGGATCAACACACCTCTTTTTATCGTCAATGAGCTACATGGTACTAATACTGATGTTGGATTAGTCGTAAGTATATGTGCAGGCTTGGAAATTCCAATCATGTTAGTGCTGGGTGTACTTTCTAAAAAAATATCGAATCATGCTTTGATGATCTACGGTTGCTTTATTGGGTTACTCTATTATTTAATCTTAAGCATATCAACTCATACTTGGGAGTTAATCGTTGCACAGCTTCTACAAGCAACATATATTGCGATTGTTATGGGTAATGGTATAAGCTATTTTAACGACCTACTACCTAATTCACCCGGCTTTTCTGCATCGATTTATGCGAATTGCTCGACCATCGGAAGTTTAGTAGGAAATTTAGGCGGAGGTCTGTTTGCACAATTAGCAGGGTTTCGAAATGTTTATTTACTTTGTATATTGTTTGTAATTTGTTCACTTTTTATATTATGGAAATCAAAAAACAATGTGGAAATGGAAATAGCGACAATTCAAAGTCAGTCTGTGTAGTTGAAGAGTTCACAAAATATATAAAAGTTTGTGTATTAACGCGTGCAAAAACGAGCTATTACTGTAGCTCGTTTTTTTCTATTTTGGCAAAAAGAATTAAGATGATACAGGAAAAGTTAGGAAATAACAATTTGAAAGGCTTCTTGAATGAAGTTAGGGCTCAAAGTGGTTAACACATCATAACTGAGTCTGCAGAATATTTACTTAGAGACGCTCAATATTTGTTATCACAACAATAATTTGTACAAAAAGATAGCATAGTGATTTAAAGGATATTCAATTTAATAGGGTAGAGGTGGAAGTGCTACGTCACTGTTTGAAAAAAGTGATCGCTAAATTTCTATTGGGCGATCACTTTTTTTTGTTAAAAATTACATCTCATTATAACTGCCCATATTTCTTCATTTTGTTATAAAGTGTCACCCTGGAAATACCAAGCATTTTTGCAGCAGCTGATTTATTTCCATATGTTACTTTTAGGGCATGTATTATTAGTGACTTTTCATCCCCTTCGTGTAATTCTGCTTCTCCGAGAATAGGCGATTGAGAATTTATGTGTCTTTTAAAAAATTCATTTGGCAATTGTTCAGATTTGATTATATTATCATCTGTAAATATCATTACTCGCTCAATTATATTTCTTAGCTGCCTGATATTGCCGTTCCAAGGAAAATGCATGAATGTTACCATCACTTCCGGAGAAATGACTGGAACCGGCTTCCGGTATTTGATGGAAAACTCTTTTAAAAATAATTGGACAAGTTCAGGAAGGTCTTCCTTTCTGTCTCTGAGGGGCGGGATAGGGATCGTAACCACATTTAACCGATAATATAAATCTTCACGAAATAAACCTTCTTCCACCATTTTCTCCAAATCCCGGTTAGTTGCTGAAAGAATTCGTACATCTATTGGAATAGGTTGGTTTCCGCCAACTCGATAGTATTGTTTCTCCTGCAAGACACGCAGCAATTTTACTTGAAGCTCTAATGGCATTTCTCCAATTTCATCGAGAAATAATGTTCCACCCTTTGCTGTCCCTATTTTTCCTAGCTTCCCTTCTTTTATTGCCCCTGTAAATGCACCTTTTTCATAACCAAATAATTCACTTTCAAAAAGCGCCGAGGGAATGGCCCCGCAGTTAAGATCAACAAATGGTCCATTTGAACGGGGACTTGCTTTGTGAATAGCCTGTGCAAACAATTCCTTACCAACACCGCTCTCACCAGTAATCACGACGGTTGCATCTGTATGGGCGACTTTCTTGGACAAAGAGATGGAAGTTTTTATCGCTTGGCTTCTTCCCTTTATTTTGTGGAAAGGATCGATAATATCCTTGTACCCAATCTGATTTTCCAAATCTTGAATATACGCAGTAGTAGATGTAAGTTCATTATTTAGTTTTACAATTTCTGTAATATCACTTTCAACGGAAATCCCCCCTACCACCTTATCCCTGATGAATATTGGTAAGGTGTTAATTAATACATGGACATCTTCCTGCGGCTGGTTATAATGCCGAATAACCCCTTTTCCTTCCTTCATTGTGGACATTAAAACTACAGAATCCTCTTTAAAGCGATTCGTAATTTTAGAGCCAATCATTTCTTCAGCAGAAGTTTTGTACAAATCTTCTGCCTTAGGATTCCATGCAACAACTTTTCCATCGCTGTCTACTATTGTAATGGCATTATCTACCGCACGCAGAAGCGTCTGATAAACACCTGAAAGCTTTTGCCAATCTTGAAAAATAGCATTTATTAATGTAGTAAAGGGGACCCTGCGCACTTGCCTTCCAGCTTCATCAACAAGAACAATATCTTGGTCTAGAACTATTTCTTCAACCTCTGAGAGCAAGGTGTCGACAGAGAATTGTTTTATTTTTTCTGTATGAATCTCCGCGTCTAAAGGAAGGGAGATGGACAGAAGTGAAACTTTTTCTTTTAACATAACCAATCACCTTATCATTGTTTAATTGTGTTTACAAAAGTGTTTATATTTTACACTCTGTTTACACTTTTGTAAACATTTGGTTTACACAATTTTCGAAAAAATCAAGTATAAAGTAGTTTTTTAAGTTGGCACAAAAATTGCATTTAAATAAAGCAACAAAGGATTTGAGGGGGGAAAAACATGCTATCTTATAAACACGAACCTTTTACAGACTTTTCAAAAGAGGAGAATATAAACGCGTTTAATCAAGCATTAAATCTTGTAAACTCACAGCTTAGGAAAGAATATCCCCTAATAATTGGCGGGGAAAAAATTATAACGGATCACAAAATAACATCATTTAACCCTGCTAATAAAGATTTAGGTAGCAGGAAAATATAGGAGGAATCAATATGATATTGAAAGATTTTTTTATGGCTCTATCACAAAACCAAATTCTTAACAGTGCCGCTAAAAAGTATGGTTTAAAAATGGGGGCGCAAAGTGTTGTAGCTGGTACAAATATTGAAGAAGTAATTAAAAGCATTAAAGAGCTAAATAAACATGGGATCTCATGTACGGTCGATAACTTAGGGGAATTTGTCTTTAAAAAGGAAGAAGCAATTCAGGCTAGAGAACAAATTCTGAAAGTCATCGAAGCTATTCATAAGAATAAAGTAGATGCACATATCTCGTTAAAACCGACTCAATTGGGCTTGGACATTGAGTACTCTTTTTGTTTGAGTAATTTAAAGGAAATTGTTCACCAGGCACATCAATATGGGATTTTTGTTAATATTGATATGGAAGATTATGGACACTTAAAGCCTTCGTTTGATCTTTTAGATGAGCTTTCTTTGGAGTATGATAATGTAGGGACCGTTATCCAGGCATACTTCTATCAATCACAAGAAAATCTCGAAAAGTATAAAGATTTTCGCCTTCGTATTGTAAAAGGTGCATATAAAGAGCCTGAGGAATATGCGTACCAGGACAAGAAAGATATTGATAAAAACTTTATAAAGTTGATAGAATGGCACTTGTTAAATGGAAAATTCACTTCTATTGCAACACATGACCACAAAATCATCCAACATGTTAAAGATTTTGTAAAAAGAAATAATATTCCGAACGATAAATTTGAAATCCAAATGCTGTATGGCTTCAGAAAAGACCTTCAGTTGAAACTAGCAAGTGAAGGCTGCAATTTCTGCACTTATGTGCCATTTGGAAAAGATTGGTACGGTTACTTTATGCGTCGGCTTGCGGAAAGACCACAAAACTTAAACCTTGTAGCAAAACAGGTCTTTAATAAAAAAAACAACACCATGATTGGCTTAGCGGTCGGTGCCTTTACATTAGGAAGATTATCTAAAGTAAACAAGAAAAAACAGAAATAATAAAAAAATAAAGCGTTCATAATTTAAAGCGAAGTTGGCTGAATTCACAACAACAACAAACTTGCATGAATTTCATTGTGATCATTATGTAGAGTGCTATATTGTAAAAAATGGTGAATGTGTAGCAAGAGATCATAACCAGTAACAATCTATTAAATAATAAAACTAGTGATCGAGTTCCCCTGTTTTTTACAATTAATTTGTATTCGTTTTTGTTTAATGAGGTGATTTTATTACCATCTTTTCTTAATTAATTTATACTAGAATAGGTATTTCTCAGTGTTCAAACATAGCTTTTCTTATCGAGCTAACGCTAGCATTATTTCAATAAGATCGTAAAAGGACTGTCAAAATTTAGACAGTCCTTTTTCAAATATTAAATTTCAAGATTTTACTTTAACAGAACCTTGATAAAAGAATGGAACTTAGTGAGAAAAATTTATTCCAGCTTATTTCATTTCATCTAAATGCGTTTTCTAATTGTGCAACAAAACTATCGTCCTATTTTCATAGTCTGACGATCAAAAAAGGATATTTCTGATATGAAATTGAATACTTAATGGGGACTTTAAGCTTAAAAATTATTCAAATGAAAAGGATGATCTAATTTGACTTTAAATTTAACACTTATGAATAATCAAGATTTTCAGAGGTTCCTAGAAATAGCAACCGTGAATTTTGCGAATGATAAAGTGAAAAATGGAAGTTGGAAAGAAGAAACAGCTTTAGGACAATCTAAGGCAGCTTTTCAATCTTTATTGCCAGAAGGTGAAAATACTGAAAATAACTATTTGAAAAACATCGTTTTAAACGAAGAAACGATTGGCTATATTTGGTATTCTATTAATTTAAAACAAGAGGCAAATTATGCTTATTTATATGAAATTCTTATTTATCCAGAATATAGAGGTCAGGGATTCGGTAAAGAATCGATGAGTAAGTGTATAAAAGAAATTAATGAATTAGGAGTAGATGACGTATGTCTACACGTTTTTGGTCATAATCAAGGAGCATTGAACCTCTATCAACAACTTGGATTTGAGATTACTGATTATAACTTAAAGGTTAGTTCTTCTCGCTTTAAATAAATATAAAAGTATAAATTAATAGTCTGAAAGGAGCTGATTGTCATTCAGCTCCTTTTTTTCAAACGCATTTGTTGTATCGCAATTATTTCATCTGTTTGTCGAGATATTGAGCTAGAACATTCAATCCAGAATCTAAATCATCTAAAGAATGGGTAGATGAAAGTGCAATACGTAAATACTTTTCAGAAGAAGATTGTCCACTTAGAAAACGATCAGAATGAAATACACGTACACCTAGTTTTTTTAAATCCGCTTCTAAGTTTACCCCAGTACTATTTCCATGAATAGGAAGCCAACGGTAAAAACTAAGCGGATGACCAAACTTATTTACAGGGAAATAGGATGTATAAATTTTGTTTACAGTTTCAGCTAACTGTTTCTTTTGTTGAACGATTTCATGCGCTTTTCCTGATAAGATCAGTTCAGTAATTACTTCAACATCAAGAGATGATGTTTTTACGTTAAGATTAAAAATAGCTTTTAGAATTTTTTCGCGTAATGTATCCCCAAAAACCAAGTAAGCAACTCTTAATCCAGAACAGATGGACTTTGATGTACCACAAATATATACGCTTTGTTCAGGAAGTAGGTTATACATTGGTTGTTTGTAATCAGATATTACTCCCGCAGTGATAAATGCATGTATATCATCTTCGATTAAAATTAAACGATGCTTCCTTATTACAGAAGCTAATTCAAGTTTTCGAAAGTCAGATATCATTATAGTGGTTGGGTTACTACAAGAAGGCATTAGGAATATGCCATGTATATTTAATTGGCTACATTGCTTTTCAAGTTCATCTGGCAACATGCCAAATTGGTCGGAATGAATAGGGATTAATTGAATGTGAAGCGTTTTGGCTAACTCTATAAAATTCGAAAAGGTGTAAAAGTCTGTTGCAATACGATTACCTGGCTCAAATAAACTAGCTAAAGCAATGACCAAAGCGTTTTGAGTACCAGATACAATCGCTAAATTATCTTGAGCAGCTTTAATGCCGAAAGCTTCCATCCAGTTTAGTGCAGCTGCCTTGTGATGTGGGATTCCGGTAGGATCATTGTAATTTAATAATTGATCTAAATAACTTTTACTGACTACTTTCTGAATTGCTTCAGTCACAATACTATTCGTTTGTTCAAAAGAAGCCACAAAGCCAAGATCAATACTATTTGCTGTTTTATCTGTTGAAATGGTTATTGAATGGGCAGCATTTGGAGCAACAAAAGTTCCACTTCCTGTAATCGCATAGATTAAACCTTTTATTTCACATATTTTATAGGCCCTAGTAATTGTCGTGAAATTTAAGTCAAGAAAATCCGCTAATTCTCGTTGCGGTGGTAACTTTGTACCGGGAGCTAGAAAGCCATTAAGAATATCTTGTTCAAGTTGCAGCGCAATGGAATTATAAAAAGGACGTTTTAAAGTCATTTTGTCGGGTTTCCAAGACATTGGGTAATTATCAAATGAATTTACTGGCATACTAGCATAGTTCACCTCTAATCTTTAATTCCATACAATTATATCATTTTTGTATGGAAATCTAAAAATACAAATCTATTCATAACTGAGCAGATAGTTGGTAAACACTCTTTAATTTGTACTTGATTTAATTTTTAGAAAATTGTAATCCATACAATTATTTCATTTTTTGTATGGATTCTGTATGTTAAATTATAATAAATTTAACGATACAGGATGTGAAAGTATGAAAAAAGGAAACAAACTTTGGATGGCATTTCGCTCTGCTTTTCCACACACTATTCCCATTTTTGCAGGATTTTTATTTTTAGGTATCGCATATGGGATTTTTATGAATTCATTAGGATTCAGTGCGATTTATCCGATATTGATGGGGCTAACAATTTTTGCAGGATCCATGGAATTTATTGCAGCAAACTTATTACTGATGAACTTTAATCCACTTAACGCACTATTACTAACTTTAATGGTAAACGCGCGACATTTGTTTTATGGAATCTCAATGTTAGATAAATATAAAGGCACTGGTAAGAAAAAAATCTATTTAATTTTCGGACTTTGCGATGAGACTTTTTCGATAAATTATACCGCTGATATACCAGATAACGTGGATAAGAATTGGTTTATGTTTTTTGTTACATTCCTTAATCATTTATATTGGGTAATTGGCGCAGCAATTGGAGGAATTTTTGGTTCACTTGTAAAATTCAATACTAAAGGTCTTGAATTTGTAATGACTGCCCTTTTTGTTGTTATTTTCATTGAGCAATGGAAAAAAGAGACAAAACACATTAGTGCAATAACAGGGGTTGGTCTTTCAACCATTTGTCTTATTATTTTTGGTGGAAATAACTTCATTATTCCTGCGATGCTTTCAATTCTTATTACACTTAGTGTGCTTAGAAAACCATCTAAACCATCTAAGAAAGTCGAGGTATCCGTATGACGATGAATATAACACAGCAAATTATCACAGTATCAATGGTTGTTTTAGGTACAATGCTTACAAGATTTCTGCCATTTATCATTTTTCCACCGGGGAAAGCTACACCGAAGTATGTACAGTATCTAGGTAAAGTTCTACCGTCTGCGGTAATTGGACTATTGGTCATCTATTGTTTTAAGAATGTAAATGTATTTTCAGGTACACACGGTATTCCAGAGTTTATTTCAGTATTTGTTGTTGCGATTCTCCATTTATGGAAGAGAATGATGCTTCTTTCGATCGCAGGTGGTACGATTGTTTATATGATTCTTGTACAATTAGTTTTTTAACAAAATTGGGGTGAAATGATGAAAAATTATAGATGGAGTAATGAGCAAATTAGAAACCAAGTAAATGTTCTTGATGGAGTAATTAATCCGCAGATCGTCTTAAAAAATGCAACCTATTTAAATTCATATTTGAACCAATGGTTACATGCGAATATATGGGTTTATCAAGATCGGATTGTTTATGTTGGAGAAAATCTTCCGGAAAATCTAGATGAAATTGAAGTGGTAGATTGTGAAGGGCAATATTTAGTGCCAGGATATATTGAACCTCATGCTCATCCATATCAACTCTATAATCCTCTAACATTAGCAAAACATGCTGGACAATTCGGTACAACAACATTAATAAACGATAATCTGAAATTTTTCCTAGAATTGCCTAGTCAAGCTGCTTTTGAATTATTGAATGATTTTAAATATATACCAACAAGCATGTATTGGTGGTGCCGTTTCGATGCACAAACTGAATTACCGAAAAATGATGAGCTATTTAATTCGCAAGATGTTATGACTTGGCTCGAAAATGAATTAGTTTTACAAGGTGGAGAGCTTACTGCGTGGCCAAAGCTCCTAAATGGTGACGATCAGATGCTAACCTGGATACAGGAGACTAAAAAATTAAATAAGAAAGTCGAAGGACATTTTCCTGGAGCTTCAGAACGCACTTTAGCTAAATTAATGTTATTAGGTGCAGATTGCGATCATGAATCAATGACAGGAAAAGAAGTACTTTCGCGGTTAATGCAGGGCTATATGGTTTCATTAAGACATTCCTCGATACGACCTGATTTAGAAGTGCTTTTAAAGGAAATTAAAGAGCTTGGTATTCAAAAATTTGATCGTTTTTTCTTTACGACTGACGGTTCACATCCTTATTTCTATGAAAAGGGGATGACTGATGAATTAATCAAAATAGCAATACGTCACGAAATACCATTAATTGATGCATATAATATGGCAAGTTATAATGTAGCTTGCTATTATAATATGGAACATTTACATGGTTCAATCGCCACAGGAAGAATTGCAAATATTAATCTACTAGACAGTAAAGAAAACCCAACACCTCGAAGTGTTTTAGCAAAAGGTCAATGGGTCAAGAAAGATGGGAACCCTATCAATCAATATTTACCAATCGATTGGGAGAAATATCAATTCTCTAAACTAGATTTAAAATGGGCTATACAAAAAGAAGATCTGAGTCCTTCAAACTCATATGGTATAAACTTGATAAATAATGTCATTACAAAACCATATGAAAGTATGATTGATGTAGAAAGTGATGAATTATCATATGAACATGATGAATGTTTTCTTTTAATGGTTGGAAGAGATGGTTCTTGGAGATTAAACTCGCTAGTGAAAGGATTTGCTCAACATTTGGGTGGATTTGCAAGTTCTTATTCTGGTACTGGAGACATTTTAATTTTAGGCAAAAGAAAATCAGATATGTTGAAAGCTTTTGAAAGAATGAAAGAAATAGGTGGTGGCATGGTACTTGTAGAAGAGGACAAAGTTGTTCATGAAATAGCTTTAGCTTTAAAAGGTAGCATGTCTGAATTAGAAATGGACAGCTTAATCCAAATTGAGAAAAAAATGATTGAATTGTTAAAAGAAAAAGGATATAAATACGATGATCCTGCTTTTACGCTATTATTCTTTTCTGCAACCCATTTACCATTTATTCGATTAACTCCGAGTGGATTATATGATGTGAAAAATAAAGAAATTCTAGTTTCTCCAACAAAAAGGGAAACTTCACAAAAAATAATTTGAGGCAACTAACTTTAATAAAAAAATATAATATATTGCAGTATCTTAGGCATGAATCCGAAAATTAATCTGATTCATGCCTTTTTATTTGTTTGAGGTTGATGATCTAATTCTAATTTATCGTACAAAACGATCGAATTCTTATCGTTAAATTAGTATTTATTTCACAAACAATTTAATAAAAATTTCTTTATACACATTATTTAAACTCTCAATCATGAAATGCAGCAAAGATGCACATACTAATTAGGATAATTTTAGAGTCGTAATTGACAGGTTGATTTATCTAAAATAGTTCTAGTTTTTAGTAAAGGGATGAAATATTAAGTGGATCATTTAAATGGAAGAAACGAAAAAAATAAGAAAAATAATATCCATAATTCACAATAAATCCCAAAGGAAATATTAATGAAAACTTGGAAATCATAGAATCAATTTTCCCTACATCTGACCTTGTAAAAAAAATTCTAATGATTGATGAAAAGCCTGCACTTTTAATTTATTTATCTGGACTAGTAAATGACCAAAAAATTGATTCATTTATTAATAATATTATTTCGCAAAAAAAAGATTTCGAGATATTCGTAAATAATAATACGGAAAGTACGATTCGAATTCCTAAAATCGAAAAATCTATATTAGATGGTAAGAGCATTTTATTTTTAGACGGCATCTCATCTGCTTTTATTTATTCTACAGAGAATCCACCTCATAGAACATTCATGCCACCAAATATCGATAATTCGCTGAAAGGTTCAAGAATTTCTTTTGTTGAAACATATCAAGCTAACATTGCCTTGCTCCGTAGATTTATTCAAAATAAAGATTTTCGAACAAAATAAACTGAAATTGGAAATGAGAATAGAAGCATTGTGTCAATTGCTTATTTAGATCGTGTAGTTGATGAGAATCTCCTATTATCTGTAGAAAATAGAATTTCAGAAATAAAAGTAGATTCAGTGTTAAATGCAAATCAACTGGCTCAATTAATGGAGAGAAATCAATTTTCACCATTTCCGCAAATATTAACGACAGAAAGACCAGATGAAGCGGCATAATGAAGGACAATTAGCAATGTGGTTAAATGCGAAACAACACAACAAAAATGAAAATACAATCCCAAATAGCAGAATCAGTTTTTATATTACTGATATAAAAAGGAATGTAAAAAAAAAATATGATGGTGGTAAATACCAATTTACTATAAATCTCAAATTACCGGTAGCAATAACAGAATCTCCAATAAAATTAAATGACAATTCGCAAGGAAAGTTAAAAAAGGAAATAGAAAATGAATTACAAAAAGAACTAAATCAACTTGTTAAATCCTTCCAAAATGACAAGTTGGACCCAATTGGCCTCGGTCTTTTTGCTAGATCATTTAAATACTCAGAATGGAAAAAAGTAGAAGATAATTGGGTTGGTGCATTTCAACAATCAAAAATTAAGGTTAAGGTTAAAATTATTTTGGTTGATAAAGGGTTATCAATGTAAAGGAATTAAAGATTGAAATATGAAAAATTCATTTGATGAGGAATAAGATAAATAAAACATGATATTTTGGCTATTAAAAATAAAAAAAGTCTCGATTGTAGAATATGCCCTTTAGAGAAGAACCTAAGAAAACGTTAAGTCTCAGAAAGAAGATGATTTCTGTTTACTACAGGTTCATCTTTTTTATTTTACACTGCTTACGTATATGAGCTTTTGTAAATTTTTTGAAGTAAAACCAAATGATAAACAAATATTTTATTTTTTAAATCTCTTTACTTTTTAATATACTTCTTGATACAATAGCTTTCCGTCTGAAAATTCGGCTATTTATTTACATAAAGGGGGTAGAAAAATGTCTACACAACAATATAATGAAGAACTTCAGTATTTAAACACAATTTTATCTGAAATGGAACGGCAGCTTACAAAACTTGAAGGGATTCCCGTTTACACTGGAAGTGATGTAACCGAACAAGTGCTTGAAGGAATTCGAGAAACAAATCGAAGAAATCTTCGCTTAGCAAAAAACGAACCTTATTTTGGTCGAATGGATTTTCAAGAGGAGCATAAAGAGTCGGTACCAGTTTACATAGGAAAAGTAGGGATTTCAGAACAAGCGACAGAAAATCCATTGATAATTGATTGGCGTGCTCCAATTGCAAGTATGTTTTATTCATTTACAGGAGGAGACGAACTTGCTTATTATGAATCTCCTGAAGGAATTATCGAAGGTATAATCTATTTAAAACGAAATATAGTAATCCGCAAAAAAAATCTCCAACGCGTTGTAGATACATATGTAAAAGGCGATCAAGATGTATCAACTACTGATGATTTTCTTCTATATCGATTAAGTGAAAACAAAGATAATCGCTTAAAGGATATTGTATCTACTATTCAATCTGAACAAAATGATATTATCCGTTCATCCAAAAATACACCTTTAGTCATTCAAGGAGTAGCAGGAAGTGGAAAAACAACTGTTGCTCTTCATCGACTTGCATTTCTGATCTACCAATACCGTGAAACATTAAGGGCAGATAAAATGATTATTTTTGCACCTAATAATATGTTTCTAGATTATATTTCAAACGTTCTTCCAGAGTTAGGAGTAGGTGGCATTCAACAAACAACTTTTTCTGATTGGGCATTAAATACACTCGACCATGAAGTAAAACAAAAGGATTCATCAGAAAACCTAAACAAATGGTTCGCAACTGGTGCGAACCGCCCTGAAAATAACCATAATAGTCCAGGTAAATGGAAAGGCTCAACGCATTTTATGTCATATATTGATCAATGTATGGATAGATATGAATCCTCAGCTGTTCCTGAAAAAGATTTCAAACCATGGAAAAAAAGAATGATTGATAAAGAAACACTTAAACATTGGTTTAGTATTGAATATAAACATTATCCACTTGCTAAACGGAGAGAACGCATTGTTGCAAGACTTAAGAAATGGATCGATAATGAGCTAAAGGTTATTGAAGAAACTAACATAAGAAAAGAAAAAAAGAAAAAAGCAACTCAATATTTAAATTCTTATATGAAACAATGGCCAAAGCATACTCCACTTACTTTCTATAAATCTCTATTCACTACAACAAAGGATGCTTCGATTGTAGACGAAATACCAGCAGATATTATTAAATCTACATCTTTAAATTGTAAAAAGAAAGAGATGGATCAGGAGGATTTGGCTCCGCTAGTATATATTCACAATCGACTTTTTGGAATTGAGTCAAATCAAAAGTTTCATCATGTAATCGTAGACGAAGCGCAGGATTTTTCACCGTTTCAAATTGCATTATTAAAGCAGATGACAATTGGGAATTCGTTCACCATCCTAGGAGATTTATCCCAAGCCATTCACGAGTACCAAGGGATTAATACATGGGATGAATTTTTAGATGTATTCAATGAAAAAGAAGTAACCTATTACGAGCTAAATAGAAGCTATCGTTCCACAATGGAAATCATTCATTTTGCGAATGAGATTATAAAAAAAGCAAATATTCCTGTTAGCTTAGCAAACCCAGTATTTCGAAGTGGAGAAAAAGTTAACATTCTAGAAGTAGATCATACAAATCGGATTCAAGTCATAATTAATACTATCCAACAATTAAAAAAGGATAAAATGGATACAATTGCAATTATTGGCCGTACTGAAGATGAGTGTGCAATTTTACATAGTGAATTATCCGTAGCTGGAGAAGAACTATCTTTTATTCATTCAAAACAGAGAAAATACGAAGGTGGAATTTCGGTAGTACCGGTGTATCTTTCTAAAGGACTTGAATTTGATGCGGTACTACTTGTCGATGTAGATGACGTGCATTATGAAGAAACGAAACAAGACGCTAAGTTACTTTATGTTGGATGTACTCGAGCACTTCACAATTTGACTGTATTATATTCTGGAAATAAATCTCCACTAATTGAAAAATCACCAATTCAGACTGTTTAATTACAATACTCATTATTTTAACTAAGCGCTAAAATTAAACAGCATTTTCAATTATTTAATACAATATTAAAAGGGCATCGATTTTGCAGATCGGTGCTTTTTTATATTGACTCAAATGAATTTTCTAAAACTATTGAATCATTTTCAATTTCCTTAAAATAGACATATAATTCTTCTATTATTGTAATAAATCTCCTAAAATATGGTAAATCCTACTCTTTTCAATAAGATTAGTAGTCTATTAATATGGAAGTATTAAATAAAAAGTAGGTGACCATCATCGATACAAAACAAGAAGTCGTATTATGCTTAAAGGATCTAAAGAAGGACTATGGTGCAAAATCAATATTAAAAGGAATTGATTTAACTGTTCATCGAGGACAAATTATTGGCTATATTGGGCCAAACGGAGCAGGAAAAAGTACGACTATTAAAATTTTATTAGGACTAGAAGGGAATTACTCTGGAAAGGTTGAGATTTTTGGGGAGGAAATTTCGGATCAGCATGTTGAATATAAGAAGAGAATTGGTTATGTTCCAGAAATTGCTGAACTATACGATAATCTTACAGCTAGAGAGTATTTAACATTCGTTGGCGAGTTATACGGGATGGATTTTGACGAAGCTGATGAGAAGGCTATGAAGTTAATGAAGGTATTTGGTTTGGAGGAAGTTTACTTATCGCGAATTGCTTCTTTTTCAAAGGGGATGAGGCAAAAAGTCCTAATCATTTCAAGTTTAATACATAATCCTGACCTATTATTTTTGGATGAGCCACTTAGTGGGCTTGATGCAAATAGTGTAATGGTATTTAAAGAAATTCTAGACATTCTAGCTGCTAATGGAAAAACAATTTTTTATTCATCACATATTATGGATGTAGTAGAGAAAATAAGTAATCGAATTATATTGATCAATGATGGAAAAATCGTAGCAGATGGTAGTTTTAAAGAATTAAAGGAGCAAAATGAAGAAGGATCATTGGAACAGATTTTTAATCAGCTTACAGGATTTAATGAACATCAAGCTTTAGCTGAGGAATTCGTATCCATTGTTAAGGGGGGATAACGATGAAGGATTTCCCTATGTTAAAAATCTTAGACTTTTTTCGACCGCTATTTGAATTGTTTGGTGTTGAGTATCCAATCATGCGTAAAATTTTAGCGGTAAAATTAACAATGGATAGTCGTAGGACACCGACCATTTTTAATCAAAACAACAAGAAAACAAAGAAAGACGAAGAAAATGGAATCATAAAATCATTAGGAGTGTATGCTTTACTTAGTTTGATGCTCATTCCTTTAGTGCTTCTTGGAAAAAGTTATGTATATGAAATGAGCGCTTTTTTTGGCATTATTATGTTCCTCATCATGACATCAATGATCTCGGATTTTTCAAATGTCTTACTTGATGTGAAAGATAAGGGAATTCTACATACAAAACCAATTGGAAAAAAGACGATTACTGCTGCAAAAATGGTACATATATCAATCTATCTTATATTAATAACAACATCAATTACAGCTTTGCCAGTAATAGTTGGGACATTTAGACACGGATTATTATTCTTGTTTTTAGCAATCGTAGAGCTTCTTCTCGTCAATTTATTTATAGTTGTCTTAACGTCGATTATCTATTATTTCATATTAAGATTTTTTGATGGTGAAAAGTTAAAAGATATTATCAATTACGTCCAAATCGGACTATCAATTTCAATTGCTGTAGGTTATCAACTTGTTGGTAGAGCATTTAGCTTTGTAAATCTAGATATGTCATTTTCGCCAACTTGGTATCATTTTCTTATTCCCCCTATTTGGTTTGGCGCGCCATTTGAGTTAATTTTAAATCGTAACACGAGTACATATCTTATTGGATTTTCTATTTTAGCAGTTATAATCCCTATTATTGCGATCATGTTCTATAGTTTATTGATCCCATCCTTTGAGAAAAATCTTCAAAAATTAACAAATAATAGTGGCATTAATCGTAAAAAAGACAGTAAGTGGAAGAATTGGCTGTCTAGAGTAATTTGTAGTAATAATGAGGAAAAGGTATTTTTTAAATTCGCAGATAATATGATGCGAAATGAAAGAGAATTTAGACTAAAGGTTTATCCATCATTAGGATTATCAATCGTTCTCCCATTCGTTTTCTTATTTAATCAACTACAAATTTATTCTTATCATCATTTAGTATTAAGCAAGAGTTATTTAACGATTTATATGTCTTGCTTAATCATTCCGAATGCAATCGCCATGCTAAAATATTCCGGGAAATATAAAGGAGCTTGGATCTATAAAACAGCGCCAGTATCAAACCTCGCACCATTATATAGTGCAACTTTAAAAGTATTTATCGCAAATCTATATTTTCCTGTCTATTTAATTTTAAGTATAATTTTTATCGGAATCTTTGGTATTAAAATAATTCCTGATATATTAGTTGTTTTTGTAAGCTCAATTTTATATACCGTTATTTGCTCAAATTATCTTAAAGGATCACTCCCATTTTCAGAGTCGTTTGAGGATGCTCAACAAAATTCTGGTATTAAAATAATGATTGCCTTAGTTTTAGGGGGGATTTTGGCCTTAATTCACTGGGGAATAACGTTTATTCCATTTGGTGTATTGATTTATTTAGTATTGTTAATTATTGTGACGTTCTTTTCATGGAAACATGCTTATAAAACGATTTGGAATTTTTGAAACGAAGAAATTAAAGATTAATAGTTATTATAGTTTCTAATTATGATTTTTTTGTTCAATTAAATGTGATTTATTTGAACAGTAAAAATGTAATGAAAAAGTAATTCTTTTTTTATGCAGTTCTTAATTATTATGGAACTATTTAAGAAGAACTTATCAATCAATCTAATAATATTAAAAGGACTGTCAAAAAAAAATGACAGTCCTTTTTAATATTCAAACTATGAACTTTAATTCAAGTGAGCCTAATGAGAAGAGTGAGTAAATCATCTTGGAAAACTCCATATTTAACGAGTTTACTTCTAAAGAAATAAAGATAATTTCACGTTTTAAATAAATAATTACTTTTTACCATTGGATTCTAGAAGTTATATAATTCAGTCAAATTTATTGCTATACTATGAAATGGGGAGCTGAGCAAACATGAAAACTCGATTTTACTTATTCGTCCTGATTATATTATTAGTAGCACAATTACCAAACAATGCTGTAGCTGAAGCGGTGGACAAAAAAGTTTACGTTTACACGGGAAGTGACACAAATGAAATAGATGGACAACTTAATTCATTCAATGAGATTCATCGGTATGAGATTACACCGGATGCCTCTGGTGAAATAGCAGTTTATTCTATTTCACCGATAGCGAAGACTAGTGCGTACTTTTACGATGAAAATGGCAAACTTGTTGATGCGGTTCGAAATCCGTCCGTTTTTAAGGTCTCAAAGGGAAAAACGTATGCGTTAGAAATCCGTGGTCCTATCAATATCGATTATCCGATTTCGTATCAGTATAAAATCATTCTACCTACTGATCAACCGACTTGGAATCAAGTCTACGAACCAAATGATGTAAAAGGCCTTGCTTATCCTCTTCAAAGCGGAGAAACCATTTCAGGCTATATCGAAGACGCTTACGATCGTGATGTGTATAAAATAACAGTAGAAAAATCAGGTGAATTATTCGCTGCAATATCCGGTGTTTCACAGACACTCGATTATGGAATCTGGTTGGAAAATGAAGATGGAAGCAAGTGGTATTTAGATGACCAAACGACTTATGGTAATTCAATCGATGAACTCGTTGAACCAGGTACATATTTTATAACCGTTACACCACCGAATACCAATCATTCAAAAGAAGTTGACTACAAGCTAGAAGTCTCGTTTCCGACAAATGATGAATTTTCTCAAAACGCCGAGGGTGAACCAAATAATATAAGACAGCAAGCAACTGAATTATTACCCGATGTTGAGTATCACGCATCCTTTACCAATTCATTTGACGTTGACTGGTACAAAGTGAGTGTACCTGAACGTACTCGAGTCGTTTTAGACACTCAGAGTGCGGATGTCGAAATCGTCAATTCAAATTTTTATTCTAGTGTATCGACGGATGAAAACTATCCGTACGATGGTTATTTATTGCCGGGTACGTATTATGTGAAATTCAAAAGAAAAAACGATGCAATGAAAAACGGGATGTATACGATTCGACGAACTGATGTCCCAGAGTCAGACGAGTGGACGAATGGAAAAAATCCTTCATTTATTAATTTTGATCAAGTCTATGACGGGAAAATGGACTATTTACATGATCTTGATTTTTATTCGATTCCTAAAGTTGATCGAAAAGGGATTCTTCAACTACGATTTCGTTCTAATTTTAATGAACAACTTGATCTTCGAATGACTTATTATTTACAACCAACGTTTGTGAGAGAAGAAGGGGACGAGACTGTTTATACCTATTTGATTAATGAAAATATCTATCCTTATAAGTTGACCGTTCAATCGCCAAACGGAGAGTATGGTCGTGATCAAGACTATAATTTAAAAGCAACCTTTCAACCTTATGCAACGGTTGATCAGATATACAATAATGGAAAAACAGTAAGTGGGCAGACTCTACCAAACGTTCATATTCATTTTTATACGTTTAATCCACTCGAAGCCCAAGAGAAACTTGCTGGAGTTGGTGAAAGTGACGAAAACGGGCATTTCTCTGTCCCAATACAGGGGCATGTGTACAGCACCTATCTCAGGATGCGAATAGATGAATTACAAGTGCTAAATGGTAATACAGGTGAAAACGAACTATTTATCCCTATTAAAGACGTTACAATTCCAACAATCAAAGAGGTAGAAGAAATGTCAGACCGAACAAATGGGATGCTTGGAAAAGGAGAACCTTATTCAACCATTACATTTACGGCAAATAGTAAAATCATCGCCACAACCACCGTTAAAGAAGATGGAACATATTTTATCAATTATCCGATACAAAAAGCGGGGACAATAGTCTCTATTCAGGCGAAGGATCATAGTGGGAATGTTTCGCCACCAATTAAATTAACTGTGAAAGATAAAACACCTCCTGCGAATCCATTAAAACCTTATGCAACTGATTATGAAGGGAAAGTAACTGGAAAAGGAGAACCAGGGGTTACAGTTCTTGTTTACTCGATGCATCCTAGTAAACTAATTGGCTCAGGCACTGTCTCATCGGACGGTAGTTTTATAATTCACATTCCGAAGCAAAAAGCAGGGACAGAACTGTATGTGAAATTTAAAGATAAAGGCGGAAATTATTCGGGTCAAACATATCTGACCGTGATCGATAAAACACCTCCAACTTTTACAATGAGTAAAAAAATTGTAAAAACAAAAAAATGGTATATGCTTTCAGGAAAAACGCAACACCATGTGGAAATTGAAGTGAGAAAAGGTACAAAATTAATTGCACACAATTGGTCAAGTGTTAGAGATGCAGGGTTTGATTTATACATTCCTCCACAAAAGAAAGGACAAATCGTTACCATAATAGCAAAAGATCTCGCTGGAAACAAATCAAAGCCACTTTCTTTTAAGATCAATTGAAGTATATAAACTATATTAATAGTAATCAAAAAGTTAAAGATTTTTAAAAATAAAAGTTGAGGATTGAATCCTATAGTATTTAGGACTTAATCCTCTTTTTTGTCAATTTCTTTTATAATAATTCAACCAATACTAAATAATAGAAGGTATTTCGTTTTCTACCTTTTATTTTATATTTCTTGGGTAAGATAAATGAATGAGTTGAGCAATTAAATAGAACTTTTGAATTGATTGGGATAATATGGGATTGTAGCTTAAATAAAAAGTATGTGAGAGGACGTTGACTATGTCTAATTTATTCAAACCATTCAAATACAAAGGATTAGAATTAAAAAATCGTGTTGTAATGCCACCTATGTGTCAATATTCAGTCCATTTAAAAGATGGGATTCCAACAGATTGGCATTTCGTTCACTATACTAGTCGTGCAATCGGAGGTACGGGTTTAATCATTATCGAAATGACAAATGTTGAAGATCGAGGGCGCATTTCAGATTATTGCCTAGGAATTTGGAGTGATGATCATATACCAGCATTTAAGCGCATTATCGATGAATGTCATAAATATGGTGCAAAAGTTGCGATTCAAATTGCTCATGCAGGACGTAAAGCAGAAGATGCTCCAATTCCAGTGTCCTCTTCACCAAAACCTTTTAACGAGAAATCAAAAACTCCACATGAGTTAACAACTCTAGAAGTGAAAGAAATGGTTGAAAAGTTCAAAAAAGGTGTAGAGCGCGCGGTTCTTGCAGGGGTTGATACGATTGAGCTTCACGGAGCACATGGATATCTTATCCATCAATTTGCATCTGCATATACGAATCAAAGAACAGATGAATATGGTCAAGATAAATTTTTATTTGGAAAAGAAGTCATTAAAGCAGCTAAAAGTGTAATGCCAGCTGACATGCCACTTATTATGCGAATTTCTGCGTTAGAATACGTGGATGGAGGCTATGGACTAGATTATTCTGTCGAAATGGCTAAGGCATTCCGTGATGCAGGTGTCGATCTATTCCACGTTTCATCTGGTGGTGAAGGTCCAATCGGTTCAGGAGGTAGACCTGGATCTCATCCTGGATATCAAGTCAAATTGGCTGAACAGATTAAAAAAGAAGTAGAAATCCCTGTAATTGCAGTAGGTAAATTAGATGATGCAAATCTTGCAGAATCTATACTTGGAAATGAAGAAGCGGATTTAATCGCTGTTGGTCGTGGGATGTTAAGCAATCCTTATTGGGCGAATGAAGCTTCTATCCTTCTTGAAGGGAAACCTTTGACTCCAAAACCTTATGAAAGAGCATATTAAGAATAAAATATGAAAAGTACGCTGATTGACCAGCGTACTTTTTGATTTAATGAAGCTATAAAACTTGGTTAGTTTTTAGATATGTAGACAAAGTTCTAAATTTAGATCATTAAAAACCTTATTTTGAATTTACTTCATCAAAAAATGGTTTGTTAGCAAAATAATACATAACTGCCATCATAAATTCTCCACCAATTAGATTTCCAATCGTAACAGGAATTAGATTTCGAATCATACCTGAAAAAGAAATAGTGGAAGGATGATCAATTACAAGTGCTATTGCAAAGGAGCACATATTGGCAACACTATGCTCATAACCGGACATAAAAAAACAAAAAACAAATAACATCATCGCAGTAATTTTTGTTAGATTTTCAGTTTCACCAAAAGACATTGGGATGAAAAAGGCAAGACACACGAGCCAATTACACAAGATGCCCCTTGCGAATAAATGAAAAATTGAATTATCTATTTTATGTTCGACAACTGATAATAGAAATGCACTTGAGTCAGGAGCATCAAAAAGTCCAGTAGTATAAATGATAAAAGCAAAAAGACAAGCCCCCAAAACATTTCCTACATAACTATATATCAATAACTCTAAAACTTTAGGCCACTTCATTTTATCTCTCAATGCAGCATATGTGTAATAAAATGTATTCCCGGTGAAGAGATCTCCACCACCATACCAAATTAACACAATTGCTGAACCAAATGTTAATGCTGCGATTGGGTAAGCAACAGGAGAATTAACTAAGAAAAAGCCGTTTCCTGTCTTGAAAGCTACCATTACACCGAATCCAATAAACATACTTGCAAGCATACTTCTTAATACGTAGCGGAGATGGCTTTGTTCAAATATTTTTAATTTCTTTAAAGCCAATTTTTCAACTTCTAAAAGTGGTTTAGTTTCCATGGTATCACCCCTTTTTAATTTGTCCATTAATGTTTAAGAAATAACATTTTTATAAATTTTATGGTAAAATTTAATTATTAAAAATTTTCATAATTAAATCTTCCCTTTATAACAAGAGTAGATGGATTACTAACAGTAGATATAGAATAGTTTATTGGAGGGGTTTTTTTGAAAGAAATTATCGTACGCCCATATATATTTGAGGATGCAGAGGCTAAGTTACAATTACATGTGGAAAATAAAGAACATTTTGAAAAATGGTCTCCTACGTTAAGGAAAGAGGACTTTTACACTGTTGAAGGACAAATGAATAGTATAAAAGAGTATATGGAAAAAAGTGCAGAAGATAGTAGATATGATTTTGCGATCTTTGTTAAAGAAGACGATAATTTAACTTTAATAGGAGAAGTACAGTTCATTTTTGTTACACGAGGACCTAAACAAAGTTGTATGGTTGGTTACCAAATTGGAGAAAAATTTAATGGCCATGGATATATGACGAAAGCTTTGAAAATTGCTTTAAAAATTGCATTTGATGATTTGAAATTCCATCGAGTGACTTCAGAAGTTAATCCTGAAAATTTAGGGTCTTTACGCGTCCTTGAGAAAGTTGGATTTGTGAAGGAAGGATACTATCGAAAAAACTTAAAGATTAGAGATCAGTGGTATGATCATGTTTGTTTGGCAATTTTAGAAGAAGAATTTGCAGAGAAGGTTGCACAAAGTTAATTTGTTAAATTAATATTTTGTTTAATTTAAGATAGACAGTTTACTGTTTATCTTTTTTTTGAAAAATAATTCTATAATAAAGATCAATTTTACTCTGGTTTGAAAATAATTTAGAAGCATTTATGACATAATTTTTACTTTGTCATAAATTTTTTCAATAAAAATAAAGGAAAATTGGCAAATTTTATCTAATTAATTAAGAAAGAGAGTTTTTATTCTCTTTTCTTTTAAAAAATCGATGCAGTAGATCGATTTAATTGTAAGATGCTCAAAGTAAAAACTATAGTGAAAAAAAAGGAGTGGTAGGGATGAATTTCTACATTATATCGGAAGAGAAAGAAAACCAAAACATTCATTATTACTGTATCGCTGCAGGTAGCCATCGCTACGACTTTGCTGTTATCTTTTCGGAAAAGTTTCTAGGGAAAGCAATGGTTGTCTCTATTCAAAGTGGAAGAATGGTATTACTTTGCAGAGAAGATATTGACCATCCAGAACACTGGGACCAAAAGCTTGGAATTGCAGCTGAAGACATTAAAGAAATTGAATCGTTTTTTCATTCCATCTTGGACCAAAAAATTTTTAGTGATCAATATTAAAAAGCGAGAGTCTCCATTTTTGGGAGACTCTTTTTAATTTGTATTAAGAAGTGAATTTTTTTAGAAGTACATGTTCGGTTTCATAACTAAAAAAAGATAGTAGCTATTTTGCTAACTGGTTCTCTTTACGGAGACAAAATATAGAAATCGCATTTAAAATCGCAGACCATTTCACAGTATCGAAATGGTCTATTTTTATTGATATTACGCTTTTTGTTTAATTAATTCAGTATAAATGGTTCATCAAATAGCACTAAAATGACAATGTACAATAGTTATTGTACATTGTGTAATTAAAGCGATTTTTATAGTTAAAATTGATGCTAAAAAACGCATTATTTATCCTTAAAATAATGCGTTTTATAGAACCAATTTATTGTGCAATCCTTCCTTAGAACTTTAACTTATTACAACTTTTGTTTGACTTATAATACAGAATATAAGCAAAAGCCAACACCAACCCATCGTTTAGGTATAGCGAATAAAATATTTACAAATGAGGATATTTTATATTTAAGATGATTTTTTCTGAAAAAAGGAAATTTTTTATGATAAAATAAGCGTGAATGGTATTAAATGGGGGGATGGAATATGAAATTGTTTATTAAACTTTTAAGTACAACATTGCTACTTGTTCTCTTAACTGCTTGCTCATCTAAGCCATCTTTAGACCTTGTAAGTAAAAAAATTGACATTGTTAATGATAAAAAATATGTTGGCTCAACCATTTTAACAGAGGGTGATAAAAAGGGACAAGAGCTTATTCCAACAGCTTTACTCTACGAATTTAAAATTAAAAATAATGGAAATCGACAAATCGGAGGTACAGCAGATACGACTTTAAAGGTAAAGTTTGTTCCTAGCAAAAAATTAGCTACTATTTCCAAAGATATAATAGGATTTAATATATTTAATCCTTCGTCGTATGATGAAACGGGCTTAGGTTATGGTGTTCAGTTTGATGGGGGAATTAAATCTAATAAGATTGGAAAATACATTCTTACATTTGACTTAGGTGTAACCGAGGAAACTACTGAAATTCCTGTGAGAGTTCCGTCAACAAACAAACTAGAAAAACTAAAAGAAAATGCTTTAGATGGTTCTTTAATCGTAACATCAGGCGGAAAAGAAATTGCTAATTTTAAATTAAAAAAATAGTAGCCGAAAATTTATACTATTTTTTTGTAGATAGGTAAATAAAAAAACAAAGCATTGGTGCGAATACCAATGCTTTTTATTGTGTTAAATTATGCTATTTTATTTACTTTTTTTATCTTTTGTCCCCCAGAAGAGAACCGGTTACTATCTTGTTACCTATTTTTTTATTTTAGAACAAAGAATTTAAAAAAACATTTCGACACATTATTTTAGCTGCTTCACAAAATATCATTTAATTTAGTAATTTCCCCAAATATAAGTAATAATCAAAACAAAAAACTAGGTGTTTTCAATAAAAAATAGATATATTCCCTCAAATTATCTAGTAATTCTATTTAAATATTGTTTAAATGACAATATTTTTAATCGAAATGCCCATTTTTTATGTTCTTTGAACCCTGCATTATTCCCCCAATTTACTCTAAATTCTGGTGTATGTAAAATTTTAATTATATTTAGTTACTTAGAAGATTGGTTAGTTAAATATTACTAATCTTATTGTAGTAGTGAAATAAATATAAAATTTAGAATGACAAAGCATTCTAAAAATCGTGGCGAAAGGAATAGGAGGTGAGTTTGAAATTTTTATATAAGTTTTCAATCGATCGAAAAAGGGGAATGAGAATGATGAAAACAAATTATAAAAAAGTTCTAAGGTGAAAAATGTTCAGGAAAATTTTTCTATTTATCTATAAAAATAATTTATTATATGTTAATTTTATTTTAAATAACTTACAATTAATAAGAGTTTGTTACAATTATATCTCTTATTCTATTAATAATGAGTAAAAACGCTTGCTACGTTAATTAATTAACAGGTAATTAGACCTTGAAAATTCCCAAAAACATCAATTATCAAATTCAAAAGTTCTATTTTTGATTAAACAAAAAGGTATTATTAAGTGATTACTAGAAAATAATTCCAAGGGAAAGGAGGGGGTTGATCGTTTTGATTTGGAACTAATGTAACTACATTTAAAATTAAATCCATCATTTAAACGAATGGATTAATATTTAATAGTTACAGATTTGTGTATAGTTTATTTTCTTTGAATCTATTAAATAAAGGGGCTCAACTATGAAGAAAAAAAATTATTTAGCTTTACCTGTATCAACAATTCTTTTATTTTCAAGTATTTATTCTGGAACAGTTCAAGCTGCTTCAGTAACAGGAGCTAATAGTACAGTTACTAATCAGGTAACCTCTGGTAAAAACCTTAGAAAAAGCCAAATGAAGGAAGTACCAAAAGTAAGTGGTAAGGTACTCCCTAAGAAGGCAGAATCTAAAATTGAAACAAAATTAAGAGATAAATTAAAAAAATCGTCAGTAAATAAACATAATGAACAACCAGGTGAATTAATTGTTAAATATAAAAAGAAAGTGACTTCAAGTGAAATCACTTCACTTCAGAAAAAATATTCTTTAAAGTCTTCAAAGAAATTAAAGAATTTAAACGCTGAAGTAGTACATATTCCAACTGGTGAAAGCACTAGTGATTACATAACTAAACTAAAAAAGGATCCAAACGTTGAATCTGTACAACCGAACTACAAATATTATGCTTCTGACTTTAAAGATACGGTTAACTATTTTGAAGAAGGTAAATTATGGGGACTGGATAATCACGAACAGACGATTAATGGCAGCAAAGGAATAAAGGATATTGATGTAAACGCACCTGAAAGCTGGAAACAATATGGTTCTAAGTTACCGGAAGTATTAGTAGGTGTAATTGATACGGGCGTGGATATTAACCACCCAGATTTAAAAGGAAAAATTTGGACAAACACAAAGGAAATTCCTGGTAATGGTATTGATGATGACCATAACGGTTATGTTGATGATGTAAATGGCTGGGATTTTTATCACGACGATAATTCTGTTTATGATGCACTTGATGGTGATGAACATGGTACACATGTTTCAGGTACAATTGCTGCAGAATTAACAAAAGATAATAAAGGAATCGTTGGTGTAGCTCCAAACGTAAAAATAGTACCATTAAAGTTCATTGGTCCTGATGGTGGAACAACGGCAGATGCTATTGATGCGATCGAATATGCTAAGAATATGGGAGTTAAAATCACAAATAACAGCTGGGGTGGCGGAGAATACGATCCATTACTTGAAGAAGCAATTGAAAATTCCAATAGCTTATTTGTAGCTGCTGCAGGTAATGATGGAATGGATAATGATGAAGAGGGAGCTTATCCTGCAAGCTATGAAAGTTCTAATATCTTATCTGTAGCTGCTGTTGATAACAAAGGTAACTTAGCACCTTTCTCAAATTATGGTGCGGAATCTGTTGATGTTGCTGCTCCTGGAGTTGACATTTTAAGCTCAGTTCCTAAATACCCAATCGATGAAATTATAGCAAAATTGAATATTAAAGGTGGAGCTGGAGCATCGGCACAAATTTCTGGAGATAATTACAAGGCAATATTTGATGGAATAGGCTACGAAAAAATAGGGTCCGAAGAAACTACAGACTCAGAAAGACAAGCTGCTTTTGACAAAGCTTTAAGTTATTTAGATATAACGGATAAAAAGAAAATTTTACTTGTTCAAGATGATGAACATGATCTTGCTCAATTATTCAACGAACCAGAACTTTCAAAGATATTTAAAGACTATTCACCAATATATAATGAACTGTTGCCTAACGTGGATAAAGTAACAATAAGTTCTGAATCCTCTCTTTCAGATTACAAGAGCAGTACCGAGTTATCTTCCTACGAAGCTGTAGTTTGGTATACTGGTAACGGGCTTGGAATAATATCTGATGAAGGTACAACTTTAACTAAATCTGATACAGACATGTTAAAAAATTATCTTTCAAATGGTGGTAAATTATTATTATCAGGTGTTAACGCCTTATCAGGACAAGAAAAATCACCATTTGTTAAGGATACTTTAGGTTTAAATGTATACCCAGATATGGGTCCAAGTTTGAATGTAAAAGGATTATCTGGTGGAATCTATAAAAATACTAATTTAAATGTAAATAGGTATGATTTTCCATACTATTTCGCTGATTTTCTTCAATCTAATAATTCAAAGGCAGTCATAAATTCAGAATATGTTTCTGATTATTCACAAGCATATGATTATTATAGTGGAACATCTATGGCAACTCCACATACTACGGGTGCTGCTGCTATTTTATTAGGTTTAAATCCGAACATGTCACCAGAGATGCTTAAACTATATACTAGTGCAAAAGGAAAGAAGCTAGAAAACCTAAAAGGACTTGTAGGTACTGGAAATATTATTAGAGCATCGGATCTTGATAAATTTGATGACAATGATACACCAGGTGTTCAATTAGATAAATTTGTTAAAGATGGCAGATTAGAAGAAAAAACACCTAATAACGCTGGTGATAAAGACGATGTTTATGCATTGTCATTAAAAGAAGGACAAGGAATCACATTCTCATTAAATGGTGAAGCAGGAACCGATTTTGATTTGTATGTTTACAATGAATCCACAACTAGCGTAAATAATAAAAATGGAATGGTTGCATACTCAGAGAACGTCAATTCATCAAATGAAAAGATAAACTTTATAGCTCCTAGAACTGGCATTTATTTTCTAAATGTCCACGATTACAAAGGTACAGGAAACTATAAACTTTACACTGGTAATTTCGATGGATCGTATGAAGATGATTCTAGCTTTGTGACTTTAGATGGAGATTGGATGCCAAAAATGAATCCACAATTCTCAGAAGAAATGGCAGGGGTACTTAATTCTAAAGGAGAAGTTAGGTTTTCTTTTGTCGGGTCTAGCATTGAATGGCAAGGTTTTAAAGATCCTTCCCAAGGAATTGCCGATGTATATATAGACGGCAATAAGTTTGCATCAAAATCGCTTTATGATAGCACCTTCAAATCGAAGCAAAGTTTATTGAAGTATGAATTTAATACTTTTGGCAATCACTCTATAAGAATAGTGTGGACTGGAAAAAGTGATCCAGCGGCAAGAAAATCAGCTACTGGGATCAATTTGGATAAATTTGTTGTAAAAGAAAATCCTATTACATTGAAAACATCTTTTGACACTAAAATGAAATATCCTGTTATTTCATGGACAGCTAAGAGCTGGGCTGACTCATATAATATTTACCGCAAAGAGTCTACGGAAAAAAACTATACAAAAATAAATAACACCAAGACAGCACCTTATATGGATAAGACTGCAAAACCAGGCAGAAAATACGACTATGTCGTAACTATTAATACAAATAATAAAGAAACACCTTTTTCATCACCAATTTCGTACGTTTACGATGATGATATTAATGGAAGACAATTTATAACAGGTACTGCAAAAGGAAGTCTTAATACTGCCGCAAACGACTTTAAAGATGTTTGGGCTAAAAACTTAGTCGCGGGCAAAACATATGAAATTACGTTAACAGGCCCTACTAATGCAAACTTTGATCTTTCATTATACAACATTGGAACATCAACTATTTATGGTACGAAAGAATTGAAAAAGTCTGCTAGTAGCACGTCTACTGAAAAAATTGTCTTTAAACCAACAAAAACTGGAATGTACTATATCGTTCCTTCTGCTATAACAGGCTCTGGCCAATATAGTATAAATATTTCAGTGCAAACAACGAAATCAGTAGAAAACAATGATTCTAATGTAAAATACTCTGGAACTTGGAGTAAGTTAAATTATAAGAGCGCTTCTGGCGGCTCTATTAATCAAACAAAAGGATCTACTGGATCGCTTCAATACAATTTTAGTGGTACAGGTATTACTGTATTCGCTTTAAAAGATAAGAATATGGGTAAAGCTGATATTTATATTGATGGTAAAAAAATAAAGCAAATTGACCTTTACTCTTCTAGCCGTAAATATAAAGTAAATGTTTTTAATCTACAAAATCTAGCAAATAAAGCTCACACAATTAAAATCGTTGCTACTGGTACAAAATCTAAAGCTGCAACAAACAAGTTAATAAATGTAGATTCATTTAAATTAACTCAGTTTTCTTTAGTTAAATAATAATCTTTAGCAAAACAAAAATCCTGATTGCTCTTTTGAGTATATCGGGATTTTTTTTGAACTTAGATTTGTTTAATTATCATTACTAAGGGAAAAAAGGCAACAAATTTTGTGAAATATTTTGAATAATATAGACGTTTTATCTATTAATTTGGTAAAATTAAACAAAAATAAGTTGGTCATTTCGTTGGCCAACCTATTTATTATGTAATAATTAGTGATTGAAAAGTGGAGGATCTAGTATTTATGGTGAGGAAACCAAGAGTGTTTATTGGTTCTTCAGCTGAAGCTATTCAGTATGTTGAAGCCGTGTTTGAAGGACTAAAAAGAGATACGGAAGTCACAATGTGGATGAATGCTTTTGAAGAACTAGAGTACACAATGGATGATTTAGAAAAGCAACTAGATACAAATGACTTTGCAGTATTCATATTTACTCCAGACGATATTATGGAAATTCGAAATGAGAAATATTTAGCAACAAGAGATAATACAATGTTTGAGATGGGACTTTTTTGGGGGCGTTTAAAAAGAGGACGGGTTTTTTACATTATGCCAAACGATACTAAAGGCATAGTACATAAAAACTCTATAGAACCGCTAAACTATCATTTGCTTTCGGATTTAACCGGTCTTAATTCATTAAAATATGATATACGTGATGATAAGGATATAGTTCAAGAAGTGGCTGGAGCTTGTATTAAAATAAAGAGAAAGATTAGAGAAAAAGGCATATTTCCTGATCTTCAAAATAAAATTGATGATTTAATCGTACAAAAAAAAGAAAGTGAAGTTGTTGCTAAATTTAGTACACTTCTAACATTAGAACTTTTAAAATCAGACCGAAATAAAGTTGCGATCTTCTTATCAGATAATTTGAAAAGGGCGCATAGTGTACCCGAAGGTTATGAAATTGCTGATGTAGGTGTTTGGAAAGTAGAAGGGTCTGACGGTTTAAAACATGTTGCTGGTAAAAAATCCAGAATCGATTTTTATCATTTTGATGTCAATGAAGATATTGTTGATGATCGAATCTTTGTGATCGATAGTTATCTAAATAGCGAAATTATTTTTATTAAAAAAAGTGAATTTTACAATACATACTTAATATGCTATCCTATTGAAAATAGTATGGTACTAACTGTCACTTTTTCAAGTGAAGAGTATGAAGCAATCGATCTAACTGAAGATGAAAAAGACTTCCTATTAGGAAGAAATAAAAGATTAATGAAAACAATAAACGAACTTTTTGGAGGTGTTTCTGTATGACTAGGTATATAAACTTAAATGATGCTAAAAAGGAATCCAAAAAAGATTTCTATCCAAAAGTTGAAAAAGGTATTGGCCAAAAAGGACTTGCTGATTTTAATGGTAAAACTGAAAGAGCAATTGTTGTTCTTCGTCGTAAAGCAGAATACGGAACTCCAGATCAAATGAATGCATATTAAAGCAAAAGGGTGACTAAAATTAGTTACCCTTTTTTTTGTTTTTATATGATCTTAATTACTATTTTTTTAAAACTGATTTGTAGTGACAAGGCAAATGATGAAATAAAGTGACTCATAAGGCCTTTATAAGTAAGTAAAAAGGTAAAAAGTTTAAAAGTAGTAACTCATAAGAGCTTCATGAGTAAGTAAAAAGACAAAAATATGAAATAAAGTGACTCATAAGGCCTTCATGAGTAAGTAAAAAAGACATTGGAAATCTCCAAAACTCTTGTACATTAAAAATCTACTCATTACCCATCAGTTTTCTTAATTTAGATTCTGTATTTGTATCTTCAACAGGAGTATAAACACTACATCTTAAATCAATGTTTCCTTGGACTTGTAAGGATGTTAAGTTAAAAAGCATTTTTCCTGCTTTTGCGTGTCGAAACTCAATTAATACATCTGGCGCCGAACTAACTTCGCTCTCATTCCAGAGTTCATGGAATTCTGGGAAATTTTGTTCCATCTCATTAATAAAGGAAGTGTACCATTGATCCCCTACATATTGTCCGTAATAAGTGCGGAAAATTGCTAAAAAGCCTTTCACAAAATGCTCCCAATTCACTGCTAAACTTTTAAATTCTTTTCTGGAGAAGAGCAATTGAATAAGATTTCGTTCCTCTTTTGGAATTTGTTCGAAGTCTAAAAATACGTGAGCAGCTGCCGGATTCCAACCAACTATATGGCACCTTCGATCTGAAATTATGATCGGACAGTTCCGAAGTTCATTTAATATTTTAGTCAAAGCTGGACTAATGACTGTATCTTCTTCATTTGAAAATGAGCGTTTTTCAGCTTCTGGTAATGCAAGTGCATATAAATAATTTCGTTCATCTTTATTTAATTGTAATGCATCTGAAATGGCGTCTAATACGGAATTAGATACCGTTATATCTCTTCCTTGTTCTAGCCATGTATACCATGTGGTACTTACTCCTGCTAACCCGGCAACCTCTTCTCTACGAAGACCAGGGGTTCTTCTGCGAGTACCAACTGGTAATCCTACCATTTGCGGATTTATTTTTGAACGCTGAGTTTTTAGAAATTCTGACAGTGCTTCAAGTCGTGTTTCTCGATTCATTTCATACACTCCTTTCTGAACGTAGTATAAATTATACTAGGATAAACTACAACTTGTAATAGGATAAATACACGTTAAAATAAAGAAAAAACGATTGGAGAACTTATGATGAGAAGAATTGTTATTACAGGAATGGGAGTTATCTCTCCTCTAGGAAATGATGTAGATACAGTTTGGAATAACTTAATTAACGGAAAATCAGGTATCACTACGATTGATACGATTGATGTATCAAATATTAAAACGAAAGTAGCAGGTATTGTCCGTGACTTTGATGCCGAAGAAAGATGGGGAAGAAAGGAAGCAAGAAAATTAGATCGTTTTTGTCAATTTGCCTTAGCAGCCGCTGAACAAGCTTTGGAAAGTTCACAATTACAATTAGAAAAAATGGACCTTGAACGTTTAGGAGTATATGTAGGATCCGGAATTGGTGGGATTAATACCTTTATCGAAAATGTAAATTTATTAAATGAGAGAGGACCAGGGAGAGTTAGTCCAAGTTTAGTACCGATGATGATATCAAACGCGGCAGCAGCTCAAATAAGTATAAGATTAGGTGCACTTGGTCCATCTTTATCACCAGTAACTGCATGTTCTATAGGAAATTCATCAATTGGAGAAGCATTCAATACAATTCGTAACGGAGAAGCAGATGTTATTTTTGCGGGTGGTACAGAAGCTGCTATAACTCAATTATCTTTAGCTAGTTTTGGAAACGCTAAGGCATTATCAACTAATACAGAACCTGCTTCATCAAGTCGACCTTTTGATGCCAATAGAGATGGATTTGTAATGAGTGAAGGTGCGGGGGTTTTAGTGTTAGAATCATTGGAACACGCAGTAAATAGAAATGCTCCAATCTTATGTGAGGTAATTGGTTATGGAGCAAGTTCAGATGCATATCATATGGTTGCAACTCACCCAGAAGGTCGAGGAGCGTTTTTAGCGATGAGAAATGCTTTAAATAGAGCGGAAATAGCATTACAAGATGTGGATGTCATTAGTGCACATGCAACAAGTACCCCACTCGGTGATCATTCTGAAACGCTGGCAATAAAAAAACTGTTTGGCGAACATGCTTATAATATTCCAGTTACAGCAAACAAATCAATGCTAGGACATATGCTTGGCGCAGCAGGAGGAGTAGAGGCGATAGCTTTAGTAAAAAGTCTTCAAGAAGGGATTATTCCTCCTACAATCAACTTAACCAAGCCAGATCCTGTTTGTGATTTAGACTATGTATCAAAAGGGCCAAGGAAAAAAGAATTAAACATTGGTATTTCAAACTCATTCGGCTTCGGTGGTCATAATTCTGCCATTGTATTGAAAAAGTACGTTTAAGTTAAATTGTAGTTTCTATTTATCAACAGTCTAAAAGCCTCTTATAAGTAAGAGGCTTTATATTAGTGAAAAAATACAACAAAAATTTTTGCTTTTTAAATAGACCATAATTCTATGCCTACTTCATATAAAGCTGCTCATTAAGATTCTTCATTTTACTGTTTTTTAATAAATTCAAAAATAGATAGTTTAAATAAAAGAAAAAAACAACAAAAAGCCCAACTAGAAGTAGGAGCAATAAATACACTAGATTATAGTGAAGTCCGAAAGTTGTTGTTTCTTTACCTAGATTGTAAAAATATTCTAATGGTGTTCCTTTTTCTGGAGCCATTGTGTAAAAGTAATTAGATGTAAAAGGCTCCATCCATTTCATAAACAAATTATTTACAAAGATTGATAAAATGTACAATGCAATGATGAGCGTCATTGTTTTTCGCAAAATTTTTAAATTAATTACAACCATATTATTGAAGAACGCCCACAAAACAATTCCTACGATTAGCATATGCCCCCAAAGATACGCCATTCCTTGCCATGTAAGGAGAGTATGATAGTTTGAAAGACCGTTAGCAAATATTATGCTTACTAAAGCAGCGGGAAAGTTGAAACAAAATGCAATTGAAAATAGCAATTCACTTTCAAATAAAAAAGCAAAAAATAAAATAAAATTAGCGAAATGACAAATTTGTAATGGGATTTCTTCAGGTGAGATCTGATTCATTTTGTGATAAATTTCTATATTCCGACCAACTAAAAGAGCGATCCCAATAAAAGAGAACCCCATCCCAATCAAACGTAACGTCTGATGGTTACAGCGCCTAAATAGAAAATAAAACAAAGTGACAAATAGAAATGGACTTGCCATAAATAAAAAATGGAATGGACTCCACATTTGAAAGGTCATTGAACTATACTATCCTTCATGTAGTAAAATACACTTGTTTTCAACGCGATTTACCCCCATTACTTCTAATTGTAATTCGTCCGGCAAAAAACGTATCATTAAGCGATCAAACTAAAAACATCAAGTAATCAACACCTATTAATGATTTATTCAAAAAAATTTTAGAAAGAACCTAGAATGATCACTCTAAACTTGTACAAAAATAGTTATTTATAGAAAAGGGGAGAACAAAGCGATTTCCTTAATATGTATCAGTTCATTGTATTAAGAAATGAAATAAGAAAACTAAAAATAGGTAAACTTGAGTTCATTTCATAAAATAAATAATTTTATATAGTTCAAATTAGATTAATCATATTGACAATCAAGTTTATACGTATTATTATTATCTCAGATTCAAGATATTTTAATTCGAAACAAATTTCAGGAGGTGCACATAAATAATAAAGACAAAGAGGTTTATTATAAGTAATTACTGTTCTTAAAGTCAATTGTGTAATACATGTGACATTAACAGTTTAAGGGATTTTATTGAATATAGGATGAGTCTACTCAAAAATTTTTTGATTCATTTATTCTGATGAGCTAAAGATAGTGCAACTTAAAAAAGTAAGTAATAATGTGTTTAAGCTATCATTTTTTTAATATAATATCTCGAATTAGAGATAAAAATAGGAGGATTTTAATATGATAAATATTGGTTTATTAATTATTCGTTTAGTAATCGGTTTACTTTTTGTGGGTCATGGTGCTCAAAAATTATTTGGTTGGTTCGGTGGTCATGGTTTAAAAGGTACAGGAGGATGGTTTGAATCAATTGGCATGAAACCGGGGGTAGTTGTTGCACTTTTCGCAGGTTTAGCAGAATTAATTGGTGGATTATTGTTGGCTTTAGGATTATTAACTCCACTTGCAGGAATCATGATTGCTGGAACAATGGTGATGGCAATTATTAAAGTTCATGGGCCAAATGGTTTATGGGTAACAGCTAACGGATATGAATACAACTTAACATTGCTATCAGTTGCGATTGGTATAGCTTTAATCGGTCCTGGTAAATATGCTTTAGATGCATTTTTATTCTAATTTAACTCAGTAGCAACATTGATTTTACAAAAATAAATCAAATTAATTATATTTTATTTAAAAATGAATCTAGATTATAAAAAAGAGTAATAATAGGTGGTGTACTAAATGGGATTTTTATCCAAATTATTTGGTAAGGAGACGGAAAAGATGACAAATGTAAAATTAGCAGTGATTTATTATAGTATGGGTGGAACAAATTATCAGCTTTCAAAATGGGCTGAAGATGGAGCGAAAGAACTTGGAGCAGAAGTAAAGGTGCTTAAAGTACCGGAACTTGCCCCACAATCAGTGATCGAAGGTAATCCGGTTTGGAAAGGACATTTAGAAGCTACAAAGGAAGTTCCGGAAGTTACTTTAGCAGATTTAGAATGGGCAGATGCAATTATTTTTAGTGTACCTACACGATTCGGTGGTATGCCAGCACAAATGAAACAGTTTTTAGACACAACTGGTGGTCTATGGTTTAATGGAAAACTTGTAAATAAAGTGGTTAGTGCAATGACTTCTGCTCAAAATCCTCATGGAGGCCAAGAAGCAACAATTCTATCGATTTATACAACTATGTATCATTGGGGTGCAATTGTAGCTACTCCTGGATATACAGATCCAGTAACATTTGGAGCAGGTGGAAATCCATATGGAACTAGTGTTACTGTTGGTCAAGATGGAAAAATGATTGAGGATGTAGAAGCCGCTGTAAAACATCAGTCAAAACGTACAGTTACAATAGCTGAAATGGTAAAAAAAGTAAATCAATAATTATGAGTAAGCTAATCGAGATTTTTTCGATTAGCTTTTACTTATATTTTAAAATACATAATTTATATAGTTAATTAAAGTTTTAAATTCACTAAAATTTAAAAGGTAAATTTCTAAATTGAAGTCAACTTTACATCTTAATACTTTCGAATAATAGTAAAAATCATTCGATTCTTACATAACATTACTGTAACCATTGTCAAAATGATTACTTGGAATCCATCTTTTTACATATGATTTACTGATTATAAACTAGGAGGTAAAAAATTGGATTATCGAATTGAAAAAGATTCAATTGGTGAAATAAAAGTACCCGTAAATAAACTATGGGGAGCTCAAACGCAGCGAAGTTTTGAGAATTTTAAAATTGGTACTGAAAAAATGCCTATTCAATTAATTTATGCTTTAGCTCTAATTAAAAAGAGTGCAGCAATTACAAATAAAAAACTAGGAAAATTGGATAGTGAAAAAGCAGATGCAATCATTGGTGCCGCAGATGACATATTAAAAGGTAAGCTTGACAATCATTTTCCACTTGTTGTTTGGCAAACGGGAAGTGGTACACAAACAAATATGAATGTTAATGAAGTGATCGCTCACCGTGGGAACGAGCTTTTAGCAGAAAAAGGAAACAATAAAAATATTCATCCAAATGATGATGTTAATATGTCTCAAAGTTCGAATGATACCTTCCCTACAGCAATGCATATTTCAAGTGCACTTGCAGTAAATGAACAGTTGCTTCCTGCATTAAAAAACTTACAAATTACATTTAATGAAAAGATGAATAAATTTAAACAGATTATTAAAATAGGCCGAACACATTTGCAAGATGCAACACCAATAACTCTAGGTCAAGAAATAAGTGGTTGGTATCGTATGCTTGAAAAAAGTGAAAAAATGATCGTAGATAGTTTGAAATTTATTGCAGAGTTAGCTATTGGTGGGACTGCTGTTGGTACAGGAATCAATGCTCATCCGGATTTTGGAAAGATGATGGCTGAGGAAATTAGTTCGCTAACTGGAATTCATTTTATTTCTGCTGAAAATAAATTCCAAGCATTAACTAGTCATGATGAGATCGTTTATACTCATGGTGCTTTAAAAGCATTGGCGGCAGATTTAATGAAAATTGCGAATGATGTCCGCTGGATGGCAAGCGGTCCTAGAAGTGGTATAGGTGAAATAACTATTCCATCAAACGAACCTGGAAGTTCAATTATGCCAGGAAAAGTAAATCCAACCCAATCTGAAGCGCTAACAATGGTTGTAACTCAAATTATGGGAAATGATGTGACAATAAGCTTTGCTGCTAGTCAAGGAAACTTTGAATTGAATGTGTTCAAACCAGTCATTATTTATAATTTTCTACAGTCAGTTAAATTACTTTCAGACGTAATCAGTTCATTTGACGATCATTGTGCAAAAGGCATAGAAGCAAATATAGAAGTGATTGAACAAAATCTAAATCGATCACTTATGCTCGTAACTGCATTAAATCCTCATATTGGTTATGAAAAAGCAGCAACAATAGCGAAGTTAGCATATAACGAAAATTTGACACTTAAAGAAGCTGCATTAAAAACCGGTTATTTATCGGAAGAAGAATTCGATCGAATGATAAAACCAGAAAATATGATTTAGTCAGAGATTGATCATTATATAGAATCAAAAAACCTGATGCCCACTAAAGAGGCAACAGGTTTTTTATCATTCCTCACATTCTTTATGTGGGAACAGATAAAAGAAGTAAATTAATATTAAAAAAATTATCACAAATTCACATTAAGTTCACATCAATAGATTATAATCACTTTATCCTTAAATATTAATTAAACAGAAAGAAGGCGGATTAATTGAAGCCCATTAAAACAATTTCAGCAGATGAGATGCAAAAATTTGAAGATAAACTTAAAAAACACAATTGGATTTTAATGTTAATAACAGTAATCACGATCCCATTTATAGTAAGTAACTTGTAAAAAAAAGAAAAGACTTAATAATGTTTCTTTTTTACATATGCCCCCCAAAAAAGAATACGTCAATAAAAAAGCCAAGAATCTTTTCTGGGCTTTTTTATTTTTAATTTTCTTTTAAGCCAAATGCGAAATGTTTACAACTTTGAAACAACCGATGACAAAAATTGATACATTTAAAAACTATGATACATATATAAGTTTTCAGCAGTGTGATACATGAAAATATAAATTGCTGAAATTTTACGTTTCTACACTTAACAAAAGTGAATTTTGGAATCTTAAAATGCTTTTAGTTAAGTAATTTAATATAAATAAGGAGAGAGCTAATGCCTAACAAAATTATATGGATGCTTCTGGGAATGTTATTAATTCTCATCCTCATACAGAAAGCGAATGCCACTACATTTAAGCTTAATTTTAACAATAATGAGTTCTCTAATTATATAGATCATGTGAACTTAAGCACGACAAAGTCTACATATGGTCAGACAATTGAGATTGGTTTAACAACGAAAAAAAGAGGTGAAAAAGTTTCATTATCATTTTTAAATGGTACAAATCGAAAAGATATTTCTTTAATAAAAACATCTAAGAACTCTTTTTCTGGAAAAATGAAGATTACAAGTTCATTTATAAGAGGGGAATATAAACTTGATTCAATTAGATTTGATCATCAAAATCTAGTAATACCTGATAAAAAAATCAGTTTCACAATTTTAGATTTACCGACACCAACTATTGATCAAGTAACAAATCAATCAACAACTATAAAGGGGTTATTTCTTTCGAATAGTCAGGTTGAAATATATGAAGATTCTAGATTAATTAATACCGTGATAACAAATGATAAAGGTGAATTTAATGATGCTATTAAACCATTGAAAGAATTTACTAAAATAAGCATCATTGGGGTTAGTGAAGGAATAAAAAGTAAACCAATTACTGTAATTGTAAAAGATTCGATTGCACCATCCATTACTTCTCTTTCTACTATAACTGATCAATCACAGAATGTAACAGGAAGATCTGAGCCTTTCGCAACTGTTAAAGTATATATGAATGAAAATCTAATCGGTAATAATACAGTTAGCTCAACTGGAAAGTTCACTGTTAAAATTAGTAAACAAAAAGCAAATTCAATTCTCAAGGTAATCGTTTTGGATCAAAGTAACAATCAGAGTAAACCATTTACTTTGCGCGTATCACATTATATTACACCAGAGGTAAGTACGATTAAAAATAATCCATCGTTATCAACTGGCCAATTGATTATTATCAATTCAAAGACGAATAAACTAACTTTCTATCGTAATGGTAACCTTGTAAAAACCTTTACTGTTGCAACAGGTAAGTCATCAACACCTACACCTACTGGGAAATTTGTAATCTCAAACAAAGTGAAAAACCGCCCATGGTACAAGGGAAATATCCCTGGAGGCGATCCTAGGAATCCACTTGGTAACCGCTGGCTAGGATTAAGCGTTGGTGCTGCATATGGTATTCACGGAAACAATAAAGAAACTTCAATTGGACAATCAGTAAGTTCAGGCTGTGTTCGAATGCATAATAGTGAAATCCAATGGCTTTTTGAACAAGTTAACGTAGGGACAACAGTCATTATTGCAAATTCTCCAATTTCGAATGGGAAAATTGCCCGTTCTTATGGAATTTCAATCGCATGAGTAAAGAAAAGAGGTGCCTCATAGTCGAATTTTTTGACAATGAGACATCCTTTTTACGTTTTAATGCCCGAAAGTAAACTTAGGACTCTTATTGAGCTTTTTCTAGTAAAGTCAGTTTGAGAAATTCAATCATCTGTTTTAATGCATCTTGAACGATTGGGAGATGGAAATCTTTTTCAAATACGTGTTCTCCGTTTGGAATAGTAATGAGCTTTGTTTTCACTCCATTTTTTAAAAGGGCACCTCTCATGAATACAGATTGTTCGTACGGAACATCTTTATCATTCGTGCCGTGTAAAAAAAAAGTAGGTGGGTAATCTTTTGTGATGTGATTAATGGGACAAAAATTAAGAAGTTGATTTCTATTTGTATTTAGATCAACCGCTGTTAATTTTTGAACCCAAACTCCTTGTTGTCTTGCATGTAAATAGATTAAAAAGCGCTTTTCAATCGAACCTTCTGAGATGACCCTATTAGATTGAAGCATTGCAGCAATGTCATTCGGAACTAAATCATATTGCAAATAATGAGAGCTTGGATTTGTCGCCCAACTAGCACTAATATCTCCATACCCATAGAAAGAAACGATTGCACGCGGCTTAAGTTTAAATGTTCCAGTGCAAAGGGCAAGAAAACCACCAGCAGAACCTCCTATTACAGCGATTTTTTTTGGATCGATCGAAAAATGATTTGGTCCTTCAGTTACAATCCAAAGCAGTGCATCTTGAATATCTTCAAGTATGTCTGGTAGTTTAGATTCCGGTGCAAGCCTATAATCGATCGAAAACACCGAAAACCCGTTGCTTGTGTATAGCTGTATCATTTCATTTGCAATGTCTTCTCTTGTTCCCCAAATAAGGCCGCCTCCATGGATATAAATAACCACAGGAGCGTTTTCACGATTCGTTTCATAAAAGTCTGCCTTAAGTGAAAATTGATCATTTTTTTTGTAAATAACTGTTTTTTTCATACGTTCACGTCCAACTAAAAGTTTTAAAATAAATTATATGTCATTGTTAATATGTGGAAGATTTTTTTGTAAAAGTTGATAAATTTTTAAAGCTAACTGTATTTGAAGCAAATCATCTGGATTCTTTAAATCTGTATTTAAGATTTCCTTGATTTTTTCAATTCTGTAAATAAGAGTGTTTCTATGCAAAAACATTGCCTTTGCTGTTTCACTTAAATTTTGGTTGTGATTGAAATAGTTTTCTAGTGTTTGAATATAACCAGTTTCGTGAAGATTATCATGTTCTAGTACCTTTCCCAGTGATTTCATAAAAAAATTTTCTAACTGCAAATCTTTTATATTTGAATCTAGAAAGTGATAAACAGCATAATCCTCAAAATGGGATATTCCTTCATTTTTATCAAATTTTTGCATTAGTCTAATGGCTTCATGAGCTTCGGAAAAACTTTTGTGAAGTGAACTAATCGTCTTAAACTGGCGACCTATTCCAATTAAAAAAGTCGTTTTGTTAATGTTTTTATGAAGGACTTCCAGAATAGAATTAGCATATAATTTTGCTTCATTTAAGGAAATAGAAGGTTTGTATTCGCTTTGTCCAATCAAAATAATGATTCGGTTATTTCGATGAAAGCATGTAATTTCTCCATTTGTAAGACTCGAATTCTCATAAACAAGATCCACACATTTTCTTGCTGTATTTTCTAGTTTATATCTTCTGTCAACCATGTCTTCAATTTTTGTGAGTTCATCAGATTCTATATTAATTACCATACAGTAATACATATAGTTTGGATTTAGTCCATGTAAGTCGCTAAGAGTTTTAATCGATTCTTTTGATGTTATTTTTCCATTTAATAAATCATCAAAGAAATCATTTCTAATTTTTTGTTTCACACCTTCTATTTCTCTTTGCTTGATCATCTCAAGCGCTATAATCGTAGATGCCTGCTCTAAAGCAATATAGTCAAATTCTGTTAATTCATGTACAGTTTGCCAAACAACGATATATCCAAAAATATCATTAGCAACCCCAATAGGCAGGATTCTACATTTAATTTCTAAATCCTCTAGATAATAGATCCGTTTTATTAGCTTTTTCATTTGACTAATACTATGCGGAATTGAATCGATAAACTCTTTATGGAACACTTGGCGATCTTTTACGAGATTAAGACAATAGTCTAAATAGATCGGATTATCTTTGTGTTCTGAGGAGTGAATCAAATCCCAATTTTCGTCTACAATCAGAATTGGATTGTTTACAGTTTCAGACAATGTAGAAGCAATTCTGTTAATTCCTCCACCTTCTAACGCAATACTAAAGAGTGTATTATGCATGTCTAACGTTTTTCGATTCAACAAATCATATCTACCTGATGCTTTTTCATTAATAATCGATATTACATTTGATAATGTATATTCGAATGGTAGCTCTAAAAGAGGTAAACCATACTTATTTGCTTGATCAATCATATTTTGGGGAATTTGATCAAAGTATCGTTTCATTTTAATAATGAGCCCAGAACAGTTTATTTCTGATAACTCTTTAATAATTTTATTTTGAAGTTCTTCCTGATCTTTAAATATATAACCAGTTGATAGAAGTAATTCATTCGACGACAACCAGTCAAACGCATCAGGGTTTTCCATAATATTAACGAGAGAAATAACGTTATTAATGCCCTTTTCTCCTCCAACAATTTTAATTCCAGCAAGTGCTTTTATCTCTAATAGATTTTTTATTGTCAACATCTTTTTTCAACTCCTTCGACAAAATTTACTCACATATATTTGTGCAATATGCCTAAATGACATCCTTGTTTTTTGGTTTTTCTAAACGATGACGATATGAGGTTTGCATACTAAAATAATCACGTAAGGTTAGCTAATCGTCAATTATTTTGTAGAAAATCTTTGTTTTTTTTTCTAAAAAGCAAAGAAGTTTAATAATCAAATTACTACAAATTGACTAAAAGATGTTTTTTTTCTAGCTTATTTTGTAACAATTTAGCGAATTTTATCATATGCAAGCCGCTTATGGATTTTACAAGAAATGAAGAGTGGTGTACAGGTTTGAAAATAAGATTTCTTCCAGAATGATGGGGTGACTTCAATGATATTTACAGCAAAATCTGGCGATGTCGATTTTATCCAAAAAATTAAAAATTCAAATATGAGTGGTTTTGTTCACAGTTTATTTAAACGGACATTCAATTTTCATTGCATAGAAGATGGTGAATTGTACACCGTCGCATGCAACGAAATTGATAACGGGCCAAATACACTAGTTATTGATGTCGAATGTTTTGACAAGCTGGATTTAGAAATAAACGACACTGTTTATGTAGAAAATCAAATTCTACACATCGCTAATAAATTATCGATCCACATTGTGAATGTTGAACAATGGGAGAGCATCCTTCCGTTATTACCAGATAATATCGAAGGTTTGAAAGGTAATTTCGAATTCATGAAGAATTTCATCGACCACCATGGTAAAAGCGGCGGAATAAAAGAAGCATCTATTTTTCAGACTTCTTTTGAAAAGCAAATGTCGAAACTGCTTCAAGAAAGAACGGGTTTGCTAATGAATGATTTAGTAAACAACCAGACGACTAGTACCTTACAGCATGCCGTTTCACTAATTGGCCTCGGTCCTGGCTTAACTCCATCTGGTGATGATTTTCTAGTTGGATTATTAACCATTTTTAATACGAGCCCTTGCTTTTCACATAAAGCATTTTGTGAAGAAGTGGTTAAAAAAGCGAAAAGCTTAACAAATGAAATAAGTTATATGGCTATTAAAAAAGCATCAATCGGTAAAGTGAGAGAGTCTATTATTCTTTTAATTCATTCCTTACTAAACGGAACAGAAAGAGATTTGATTCTCGCATTAACTAAAGTATTAAATATCGGGTCTTCATCCGGAACAGATATAGCCTTAGGACTTATCTGTGGGTTAGAAGCAAAAATGAAAGTTGGAGGTAGAGTATGACTGTACAAGTTGTGGTAAAGCCAAATACATTTTTTGATTCAGTATCTTTAATGTCTTTATCAACGAAAGCGAACCAAATAGAAGGTATTGACCAAGCGATCATTGCGATGGGTACTGAAATGAATAAAGGAGTAATTAAAAATGTAGGTCTGAATACTCCTGAAGTTGAAGAAGCAAAAAACAGTGATTTGATCATTGTTGTAAAAGCTGAAACTGACGAATTGTGTGAAAACGCTTTCGTGGAAATTGAAGAATTATTAACGAAAAAAAATACATCAAAATCGAAAAGCGAGATCATTTATTCAACGATTACTTCTGCTGCAACAAGTATTCCCGAAGCAAATCTAGCAGTGATTTCTGTTAATGGTGCATTTGCTGCTAGAGAAGCAAGAAAAGCACTTGAAAATGATCTACATGTCATGCTATTTAGCGATAATGTAAGCGTTGAAGAAGAAATCGAATTGAAAAAGCTTGCTCATGAAAAAGGTTTATTAATGATGGGTCCTGATTGTGGAACAGCGATTATTAGTAATGTGGGATTAGCATTCTCTAATGCTGTAAGAAAAGGAAATATCGGAATCGTCGGTGCATCTGGAACTGGTAGTCAAGAGGTTAGTGTTCGAATCCATGATTTCGGTGGTGGAATTACCCAGTTAATTGGAACTGGTGGTCGTGATTTAAGCGAAGAAGTTGGCGGAATTATGATGTTAGATGCGATTAAAGCGTTAGACGAAGATGAGTCTACTAAAGTAATCGTACTAGTTTCTAAGCCACCAGCACCAAGTGTAGAAGAGAAAGTGTTAGCCCAAATTAAGCAATGCAAAAAGCCAGTTGTCGTTTGGTTCATTGGTGGAGATGAAGAAAAAGTAGTTCAAGCTGGAGGACATTTTGCGAAAATGTCTAAAGAAGCAGCGCTTAAGGCAGTACTTTTAGCTGGAGCTGATGAAAGCAGTTTGAACAAACGTGCTTTAAATATTCCTCTAATTGAAGAGGTTCGTGCAAAATTAACGCCAGAACAAAAATATATTCGTGGATTATTTTGTGGCGGTACATTATGTGACGAAGCGATGTATGCAGCGATTGATAAATTTGACAATGTATATAGCAATATCCAAAAAAATCCTGATTACCTTTTAAAAGACATTAATGTTAGTCAGGAACATACTTTTATTGACTTAGGTGATGATGATTTTACACAAGGAAAACCTCATCCAATGATTGATCCGTCCACTCGTATCGCTAGATTTTTACAAGAAGCGAAGGATCCATCAGTTGGTGTTATCGTAATGGACTTTGTTTTAGGCTATGGTTCTCACGAGGATCCAGTTGGCGTAATGCTTCCTGCAATAATCGAAGCGAAGGACTTAGCTGAAAAAGAAGGTAGACACTTAGAGATTATTGGATACGTACTTGGAACAGATTTAGACCCTCAAAACTTCGATGAACAAGTGAACAAGTTATTAGCTGCAGGGGTTACACACGCTAGTAGCAGTACTAACGCTGGGTTGTTAGCAAGAGAATTCGTAGTGAAAGGAGAATAGTCATGAATAAAATTAACGAACTTTTTAATAGTAAAATTTCTGCTATAAACGTTGGAATTGAATTTTTTAAAGATGATATTTTAAAGCAAAATGCTAGTGCAACTCATTTAGAATGGACACCACCAGGTGGAGGAAACCCTCAACTAATTGCAGCTTTAGATAAATTAGAAGATCCAAGCGTAATGGAAAAAATTGAAGCAGCAAATAAATTAGCAGTAGAACGTATTATTAATTCACAACCAGTATTAATTGGCTTCGACCAAGCAATTAATTGTGTTCCAGGAATGACAAAGCATACGATTCTTCATGCTGGTCCACCAATTACTTGGGATAAGATGAGCGGCCCGATGAAAGGGGCGGTTACAGGAGCAATTGTGTATGAAGGATTAGCAAAAGATTTAGAGGAAGCTTACGAAGTTGCAGCTTCAGGTGCAATTACTTTCTCACCATGCCATGAACACAATTGTGTAGGTTCTATGGCCGGTGTAACATCCGCTTCCATGTTCATGCACATTGTTGAGAATAAAACATACGGAAATATCGCTTATACAAACTTAAGTGAACAGATGGCAAAAATCTTAAGAATGGGTGCAAATGATCAAAGTGTTGTTGATCGTTTAATCTGGATGCGCGATGTATTTGGACCTATTTTAAGAGATGCGATGAAATTAAATAAAAATGGAATTGATTTACGATTAATGCTTGCACAAGCTCTTCATATGGGAGATGAGTGTCATAATCGAAACAATGCAGGTACAGCTTTGTTAATTCAAGCTTTGACGCCATATATTTTGGAAACAGATTTTACAACAGAACAAAAGCGTGAAGTATTTGATTTCGTTGCTAGCAGTGATTATTTCTCAGGTCCAACTTGGATGGCGCTTTGTAAATGTGCTCTTGATGCTGCTCATGGTATTGAAAATAGTACGATTGTCACAACGATGGCACGTAATGGGGTAGAATTCGGTATTCGTGTAAGTGGTATGCCTGGAAACACTTGGTTTACTGGACCAGCACAAAAGGTTGTAGGACCAATGTTTGCAGGATACAAACCAGAAGATTCAGGTTTAGATATTGGAGATAGTGCGATTACAGAAACATACGGAATCGGTGGTTTTGCGATGGCGACAGCTCCTGCGATTGTCGCACTAGTAGGTGGAACAGTTGATGAAGCAATTGGCTTTTCTACAAAAATGAAAGAAATCACAACGGATGAAAATCCAAATGTAACGATTCCTTTATTAGATTTCATGGGGATCTCAACAGGAATAGATGTAAGAAAAGTAATTCAAACAGGTATTATGCCAGTCATCAACACGGCTATTGCACATAAGGAAGCAGGTATTGGCATGATTGGTGCAGGGATCACGTATCCACCAGTTGAAGCGTTTGAAAAGGCTTTATTAACTTTAAGTGAAAACATCCAATAATAACCTGTTATTCGAGTGATTTTACGAAAACGTACTTTGAATCATTCGAATTTTAAACAACTCTCCAACTGTTGTCTTTAGGGGAGTAGTCCATGCAGATTGTCTTAGTTAATTCTTAGGGTCTGACCAAAAAAATAAGTGTCAGGCCCTAAAATTCAATCCTTGGATTTTAAATGTTGCCATCCATTTCATATAAGAAAACAACAGAGGGAGAGAAATGTTATGGAAAATCAATCCTTAAATTCAGAATTAATTCTCGCAAGTCAACGAGGAGATTTAGAGGCAGTCGAACTGCTTTTATCCAAAGGAGTAAGTGTTGAGTATAAGGATTCTGATGGTCGTACAGCATTAATGGCGGCTACCCAAAAAAATCAGATCGAAATTGTAAAACGGTTATTGGAAGCTGGTAGTGACGTTAATACGAGAGATATCACCCAATTAACACCTTTTATTTGTTCTGGAGCAAATGGATTCCATGAAATAGTAAGCATGATGTTAAAGTATGGGGCAGATTTAAATAGCGTAAATCGATTTGGTGGAACTGCTTTATTACCATCCAGTGAAAAAGGCTACTTAAAGACTGTACAAATTTGTTTAGATGCAGGAGTTCCTGTTAATCATGCCAATAAATTAGGCTGGTCGGCATTACTTGAGGCAGTTATTTTAGGTAATGGAGGCCGTTTATATTCTGACGTAATCGAATTACTTGTTGATGCTGGTGCAGATTGTAACTTAGCAGATCGAGACGGAAAATCATCTTTACAACATGCTATTGACCTGAATCAGCAAAAGGTTGTAAAAATTCTTAATAAAGAATACGTCGAAACGAATGAGTCGATTAAGAAAGCAAAAGTACTGGCAAAGGCAAATCGATATGAGGAAGCCATTTTAGAAATAAATAGTGCGCTTGAATTAGACAGTAAAAACTTTGATTTACTCTACTACAAAGGGTATTTCTTACAAGAATTAAAACGATACGAAGAAGCACTTGAACAATACAACAATGTCCTAGCTCTTGATCCAAAAAATCTTGATTTTTATTTTTACACTGCAAATTGCTTAAGATTAATGAATAAACCGAATGAAGCTTTAGGCGAATATGATAAAGCTGTCCAACTCGATCCTAGCGAAACTTTCTATCTTTACCATAAATCAAATTATTTAAGAGAACTTGGAAGACATGAAGAAGCTGTACAAGAAATGAATAAACTTCTTGCACTACAACCAAATCGATATGATTTTTCGTTTCATAAAGCGAATAGTCTTAGATCGCTAGAGAGACATGAAGAAGCTGTAGAAGCAATTGAAAATGCTATTGAAAATGATCCAACTAATTCTTTATATCATCTTCATAAAGAGCAATCTCTCAATTTGCTAAGTATTAAAGAATTTAAACATTTAGGGGGTAAATAATGGGGAAATTAGTGATCGTTGCGATCGGAGGCAATGCTCTAGTTAGAGAAAATGGCCGCAACACAACCCAAGACCAATATGAAGCCGTTCAAGAAACGGTTGTCAACATCGCAGATATGGTAGAAGAAGGCTATGAAATTGTCGTAACTCATGGTAATGGTCCACAAGTTGGATTTGCTTTACAAAGATCTGAGATTGCTAGTGAGGTAGCAGGTATGCCAACGGTTCCTCTTGTTAACAACGTAGCAGATACACAAGGTGGTATTGGATACCAAATACAACAGGCGTTAACGAACGAATTCGCAAAAAGAGGGATCAATAAGAAAGTAGCTACTGTTATAACACAAGTTGAAGTAAGTGCAGATGATCCTAATTTCAAAAATCCTACGAAACCTGTTGGCTCATTCTTTACATTAGAACAATCTGAAGAAATGAAAAAGGATCATCCAAACTGGGTTTTTGTTGAAGATTCTGGTCGCGGATATAGAAGAGTAGTTCCATCACCGAGACCAACTGATATCGTTGAAAAAGAGGTAATTTATTCATTAATTGAAGATGGTTACGTGGTAATTGCAGTAGGTGGCGGTGGAATACCGGTCGTGAAAAAAGATGATAAAACATACGAAGGTATTGACGCAGTAATTGATAAAGATTTTGCTACAAGCCTTTTAGCAGAACAAATTCATGCGGAGACGTTAATTGTCACAACTGGAGTTCCAAGGGTATGTATCAATTTTGGTAAACCAAATCAAAAAGCACTTGAAAAAATTACAGTAGAAGAGACAAAACAATATGTCCTTGAAAATCATTTTCCCCCAGGAAGTATGTTACCAAAAATTGAGGCTAGTTTAAGTTTCTTACAAAATAATGGAAAAAGAGTAATTATTACGAATCCTGAAAGCTTGAAAGAAGCAATGAATGAGCAAGCAGGTACACATATTGTGAATTAGGGGTGTTAATGATGGAAGAAGCTAAATTAGCAACCAGTGATCATGAAATCTATAAATCTTATGGATATTCTGAAGAACTGTTACCTAAATTGCCAAATCAAAGAGATTGGGGAATGTCCAACTATATAACCGTTTGGATGGGTGCAGTTCATAATATTATGTCATATATGACAGTAGCAGGATTTTTTGTTCTCGGCCTAAATACGAAGCAAGTTATATCAGCTGTTTTATTATCAGCGATTATCGTTGCAACATTATATTGTCTTAATGGTTATGCTGCATCCAAGTATGGCATGCCATTTACAATGTTACTTCGAGAAACGTTTGGGGAAAAAGGAGCTATAATCCCAGCATTATGTCGTGGTCTGATCGCGGGGATCGTATTTTTTGGTACGACAACTGTTGTCGGAGCGGAATCATTGAATGTCATTTTTGCAAGATTTTTCCCAAACTATATGACGATAGGTGGCGACTTTAATCTACTTGGATTAACGGTTCCAACGATGATTTCATACGTAATATTATGGACAGTTACGGTTCTGCTTTTCTTAGGTGGGATGAATGTTCTTAACAAATTTGGTAGCTGGTCTTCACCTATTGTTTACATCTTTATCATTGGTGCAGCTGTTTGGGCGATTAATATGGCTGGGGGATTTGGACCAATTTTTGATTATGTTCCAAAGCATCCAACAAGTAGCCCATTAGTATTTATTGCCTGTGTGAGTGCCTTAGTATCTAACTGGGCGGGTCCGATTGTAAATATTTCAGATTTTACCCATCGAGCGAAAAGTCCAAAGGATTTCATTATTGGACTACCATTAGGATTTATATTATCCTATATTCTTTTTGCCATCACTTGTGTTTCATTAATTGCAGGAACTGAAATTGCTTTTGGTGAACCAATTTTCAATATTGTTCATGCGATTGATAAAATTGAAAATACTTTCTCTGTGCTTGTTTTAATATTAGCATTAAACGTTGGTGCTATAGCGTTTGTTGTGTTTGCTAACCTTTTACCATCTGGTTTACAAATGACAGCGCTTTTCCCAAAAGTGTTTACAGTAAAATCAGCGGGAATTTTAACAGCTATTATTGGAACACTAATTTTACCTTGGAAGCTCGTATCTAGCCCGGCGACACTATTTTACTTTTATAGCTTTATTGGTTCGATCTTCGGACCTATAACAGGTATTATGCTTTCAAACTTCTATATTCACCGAAAAAGAAAGATGAATCTAAATCATATTTATATACCAAATGGCAGTAATGGGGAATATAAGAATGGTTACAATACTAGTGCGATGATTGTTTTGGCCATTAGTTTTATCCTTCCGATGTCAGGTGCTTTTCTTAAGAATGTTCCTTTTTTAGTGAAAATGAACGAATTCGCTTTCTTTAGTGGATTAATTGTCTCGTTAATTTTATATTCGATAGTTGGAAAAAAGAACAAATTGAAATAGTTGAGTAGTATAGATTCATAGGTTGATAGGCAACAAATGACACATCTATATCCATTTATAATAGGAGGAATTTACTAATGGATTACATGAAAATGGCAGCAGAAGCAACAATCGAAGGAATGAATAATAAAGTTGGAGGACCTTTTGGCGCAACAATTGTTAGAGGCGATGAAATTATCGCAGTTGTTAGTAACACGATGATGAGAGATACTGACCCATCTGCACACGCAGAAATGGTTGCAATCAGAGAAGCTTGCAAGAAGTTAGATACGATGGACTTATCTGATTGTGAAATTTATGCAACATGTGAGCCATGCCCAATGTGTGTAGCTGCAATTATTTGGTCTGGCATTAAGAAAGTATACTATTGCAACACTTCAGAAGATGCTGATGTTCACGGCTTCTCTGATTTACATCTTCGCAAATATTTAACTGGTGAAGATAAAAGCGTTCTTGACATGATTAAAGTTGAGAAGAGAGAAGAATGTGATAATTTATTTGAACATTTTCACAAAATAAATAAATAATCTTTTTATACACTACCTGTTTAAGTAAAGCTGGCATTATGAGAGCTTTACTACTGGTTCATTTACAAAAAAAACCACGGTCCGGCTCTTTCGATATTGGAGTCGGATTTTACCATTTCAAAATTAAACTTTTCATGAGGGACATCTTGCAACCAATATCCCTTTAATAAAATGAAATTTCTATTTGTGGAGGGTTACTTCCCGTTAAGTGAAGGAAAAAAGATAAATAACAGGACAGGAGATATCTCATGGATCGTAAAGAAAGATATTTAACACTTTTTAATAAAATTAGTCAATATAACACTGGGGAAAAAGGAATTACAAGACTGGCTTATTCGAATATGGAACAAACTTGTACACACGCATTTATTCGTATGTGTAAAGCAGAAAAATTAGATATCCGAATGGATCAATGTGGAAATGTTATAGCAAGAAGAGAAGGTAAAGTAGAGGATCTAGCTCCGGTTGCTATAGGGTCTCATCTAGATTCAGTTTACGAAGGTGGGAAATATGACGGAGTAGTAGGCGTCATTGCGGCACTCGAAGTTATTAGTCGATTAAATGAAAAAAATATTGTGACTGATCATCCAATTGAAATTATCTCATTTGCTTGTGAAGAATCATCTCGTTTTGGGGTATCAACTGTAGGGAGTAAAGCGATGGCTGGGCTTATTGAAAAAGAGAAGTACCGTCATTTAGAAGATCGTAATGGTATTACAATGGAAAAAGCATTTGCTCACTGTGCCCTTGACTTTAATAGTATTGATGAAGCAAGTAGAGTAAATGATGAATTTAAGGCGTTTTTTGAACTTCATGTTGAGCAAGGTCCAATATTAATCAATAATCATAAAAAAATTGGGGTTGTTACTGGAATTGCAGCACCTATTAGATTACTAGTAAACATAAACGGAAAAGCGTCTCATTCTGGTACGACTCCAATGAATATGAGAAAAGATGCTCTTCTTGGTGCTTCTGAAATTGCATTAGAGCTTGAGAAAGTTGCAATTCATGAACAAGAACATGGTACTGTTGCTACAGTTGGTGTTTTGGATATCCATTCTGGTGCAATGAATGTAGTTCCAGGAGAAGTACTAATGAAAATCGACATTCGATCTTCCTCAGTACAATCAAGAAAGTTCGTTTTGGATCATTTATTAAAAACAATCGAAAATGTTGAAAAAAATAGAATGTTAGAAATAGAAAAGAACATTATTAGTTCCGAAGAGCCTGTATTGCTTTCGCCTGAACTGATTGATGGTCTACAATCCATTTGTATTAAAAAGGATCTTCCTTTTCAAGTGATGCAAAGCGGTGCAGGACATGATGCAATGAATATGACTAGACTTGCCCCAGTAGGTCTCATTTTTGTTCCATCTGAGGATGGTCTTAGCCATCATCCTGACGAATTTACTGATATTGATGATATTTTAATTGGTATCGATGTTTTAGAAGAAGCGGTTTTACATTATGCAAAAGCCGATATTTCGGTTTCAAATTAATTAGATCAAACCAAATGTAGCAGAATTCGGAGTTCTTCACAAAGACAAAGACTATTATATTTGTTTTTTAGTAATACAAGTAAAAGAGGGAAAAAAACATGTCAACAAAATCTGCGTTACCGTTTTTGCTAACTTATATGTTTCTTGCAATGCTTGGGATTGGTCTTGTCATTCCAATCCTTCCTGAGCTTCTAATAGATTTTGGAGCAGGCGGAAAAGCAGCAGGATACTTAGTATCTGCCTTTGGCTTAACACAGTTTTTGTTCTCGCCAATTGCAGGCGATTTCTCGGACAAATACGGACGGAAGCCGATGATTGTTGTTGGACTATGTCTATTCGTTATTTCAAATATATTGGCCACTACTGCAGATCATTTTTCAATTTTTCTTGTTTCAAGATTAATAGGAGGAATGGGCGCTGCTGCATTGATTCCATCCATCATGGCTTATGTCGTTGATATCACGACAGAAGAGCAGAGGCCAAGAGCGATGTCATTTTTAGGTGCTTCCATGTCGTCTGGTTTTATTGTTGGTCCGGGTTTAGGTGGATTACTAGCTGAGTTTGGTACGAGGACTCCTTTCTTCGCGTCTGCAACGATTGGTTCTTTAGCGGTAATTAGCTGCTTACGATTATTATCCGAATCCAAAACTGCAGAGGAACGTCTTGTGCATTTAAAATCAAAACCGAAGAAAGAAAATATTTTTCGTCAACTTGCACAATCCGTTAAATCTCGTTATTTTATCTTATTGTTATTGATATTCGCACTAAGTTTCGGACTAACTCACTTTGAAGCAATCTATCCATTGTTCGTAACTCAAAGCTATGGATTTTCGACTAGAGAAATATCCATCTTGTTTATGGTTTGTTCATTGATTGGTACATTCAACCAATTGGTATTGACGAACCGTCTTTCAAAAAGATTTGGAGAAAAGTCGATTATTAGCAGCATGCTCTTATTATCAGGCATTTCACTTGTGTGCTTGCTATTTTCGGGAAATTTCTTTTATGTAATGGTCATAACAATGTTGTATTTCACATTTAATAACATTTTACGTCCAACAATTAACACATTGCTTTCGAGGGAAGCTGGAAATGAACAAGGATTTGTAGCAGGATTAAACAATGCCTATATGAGCCTTGGCCAAATTTTTGGGCCAATACTTGCTGGTTTTTTATTCGATATACATATCAATCTTCCTTATCTGTTTGGAGCATTCGTATTACTAATTAGTAGTTTTGTTTCTTATAGGTGGGTAGGGAAGAAGAGTAGAAAAATCACTCAAGATATTAGAGGAGTAAAGGATCAGGCATTATAATTGAAAGAATAGGTGAAAAAAAGGGGAGGATTTCCCCTTTTATTTTATTTGGAATTTTTGGTAGATAAGCTGACAATTTTCTATGAAGAAAGTAGGGGTTGAGCCTACTGAGAGGCCGCTGATGCATGTCAGTCAGCATCAACTCCTACATTTGTAATACTACCTTCCTTTTAATGCAAAAACTATGTAAATAGATTTTTCGTTGTTTCTTTTTCTTAAATGAATGTTACATAAGTGATTTGAATGAATGCCTAATAACATCTCCACGGCTAATAATCCCGACTAAAATTCCATTACGTTCTACTGGCAATTTTTTTATTCGTTTTTCTCCTAAAATAGCCGCAATATTCTCTATTTCTTCGTCCCATGAAACTTTGATAACCTTTTTTTTAGCGATTTCAAGAACGTTCATATTTAACAATGTTTGTATTCTATCCTCAAATGCCTCATTATCTCCTTGAACATATGCCATGTAGGCGAAAACATTAATAATACGATCCTCATGCTTTCCAATATATCTAAGTATATCACCATCACTTACATACCCTATAATTTCGTTCCGATCATTGACTACAGGAAGGCCGCTAATCCGGTTGTTAATAAATATTTCAATGAATGATCTAACCGTGTCATTTCCGTTTACTTTAAAAACATCTTCAATCATTATTTCATATGCTTTCATAAACATTCTCCTAATAAGTTTTTGCTTCATTTTATAAGTTTGCCTAATTTTTGCAGAATATGTTTTAGTGATTCTTAAAAGCGTTTGAGAATATTGAATTGTTTCTCTTCTGGACTTAATTATAAAAAAGGATAAGTAAAAAAAATCACAATTAGAATTAAAAAGGAGCGTCATGAAGTTTCGTTTTTATTGTGCGATGCTTACTTTAAAAAAGATTTTTTTATGTTTAATAATAATTAATTGATTTAATACCCTGCGGGGTATATAATCATTTTTGTAATATATTTTTTTTGAAAATGAGGTATCAAATTGATTGTTATTTTTACATTAATAATTGGTCTAATCATAAGAAAACTGTATATTAGGTATTTTCCAATTTGGCATATTAAATGTACAAATTTATCTTCTATTATAAGTAAAAAATCAACTCAAATTATAGATGTAAGAGATTATAATGAATCTAATAAAATGCCTATTATTAATGCATTGAATATTCCTATCGGCTATTTAAAAAGATCATATGTAGATATTTCAATTAATGAAATTCATATTGTCGCTTCAAATAAACTTGAAAAAAATATAAGTATTCGATTTCTTAGAAAAAAAGGATTTAAAATTATAGGGTATTCATTGACTACATGTGATTGTAAGTAATATAAAATGTTAGGAAGGAGGAAATATATGAGATATGACGATAAGATGAAAAATAGAATTAAGCGAATTGAAGGACAAATACGAGGAATATTGAGGATGATAGAAGAAAATAAAGACTGTAATGAAGTCGTAACTCAATTATCAGCTGTTCGCTCAGCAGTCGATCGTACGGTTGGAGTATTAGTAAGTTCTAACTTGGTTGAATGTATGTTAGTCGCAGAAAAAAATGGGGTTAAGACGAAAGAAGTTATTAAAGATGCAGTCAACATGCTAGTAAAAAGTAGATAAAAAATAATTATTGACTTTAAATTTTTTTAGCTTATATTATACCTATAGGGGTATATGGTATATTTTTTTTGTTTAATTCAATACCCCTATGGGTATATAAATATTTTTGGAGGTAATCAAATGTCAGCAAAGAAAAGAACAACAATTGTGTTATTCAGTGGAGATTACGATAAAGCAATGGCAGCTTATATTATTGCAAATGGAGCAGCTGCTTATGACCATGAGGTAACGATTTTCCATACCTTTTGGGGATTAAATGCTTTGCGAAAGGATGAAAATATTGCAGTAGAAAAAGGATTTATGGAAAAATTGTTCAGTAAAATGATGCCAAAAGGTGCAGATAAATTGGGACTTTCTAAAATGCATTTTTCTGGAATCGGTCCAAAGCTAATAAAAAATGTAATGAAAAAACATAATGCCCTATCTCTTCCTCAGCTAATTGAAATGGCACAAGAACAAGATGTAAAGCTTGTAGCTTGTACGATGACAATGGATTTGTTAGGGCTACAACAAAAAGAACTATTAGATCAAATTGAGTATGCAGGTGTAGCAGCTTATTTGGCTGATGCAGAAGAAGGAAATGTCAATTTATTTATTTAAAAAGGGGGAGTAGATGGAATATTTAAAATATATCATCCCAAGTCTTCTAATTGTATTGATCGTTAGAAGTTTTCTATCGGTAAAAGGAGTTAGACAAATTTCTACAACTGAGTTAAAAAAAGAATTAAATGATAAAAATAAACAATTTATCGATGTACGAACACCTGCTGAGTATCGTGCGAAAAGTATTCGTGGATTTAAAAACATACCCCTGCGAGTATTAGATGAAAAACTAAATCAACTTTCAAAAGAAAAAGAAGTTGTATTGATCTGTCAAAGTGGTATGAGAAGTAGTAAGGCAAGTAAAAAGCTTAAGAAACAAGGATTTAATCAAGTTACAAATGTAAAAGGCGGCATGAGTCTTTGGAAATAAAAGATTTCATTATAATTTTATTAAATTGAGGAGATTAAACGATGAATATTAGAGTGAATATGTTATTAGATGCAAAGGGATTGGCATGTCCTATGCCAATCGTTAAGACAAAGAAAGCGATGAAAGAGCTTGAGGAAGGTTTAGTGTTAGAAATTCAGGCAACGGATAAAGGATCAAAGGCTGATTTAAAAGCATGGGCTGAAAGTGCAGGACATCAATATCTAGGTACAATTGAAGAAGGAGAAGTTCTAAAACATTATTTAAGAAAGTTATCAAGTACTGAAACAATTGAAAAACAGCATCCAATTGTTGTAACGAATGAAGAATTAGATAAGAGATTAAAAAGTAATGAAAACATGATCATTTTAGATGTAAGAGAAACAGCGGAATATGCTTTTAATCATATTCATAATGCTATTTCAATTCCATTAGGTGAATTAGAGGAAAGATTACATGAATTAAAGAAAGAAACTGAAATTTATGTTATTTGTCGAACTGGAAGTAGGAGTGATCTAGCAGCACAAAAGTTAACAGAAAATGGTTTTTCAAATGTATCGAATGTATTACCAGGTATGAGTCAGTGGACTGGTGAGACAAATTCAATCACAAACTAATTATTATTTAGACAATGAAGATTTGTTATATTTTTTTAAATTAAAATATACCGTAGGGGGTAATGAAGTGACTGTAAATACAATGACAGCAAAAGAAGTAACGAAAAAAGTTTTTAATAAGGAAGAACTATTTATTCTTGATGTGCGAAATGAAACAGATTTTCATGACTGGAAAATTGAAGGAGAGAATTTTGACCATTTAAATGTACCATATTTTGATTTACTAGATGGTGTTGAAGAAATTTTGAATAAAATTCCTTCTAATAAAAATGTTTTAGTTGTATGCGCAAAAGAAGGTTCATCAATTATGGTTGCAGATATGCTATCAGATGCAGGTTTAACTGTTTCATATTTAAAAGGTGGTATGAAAGAGTGGAGTGAGTATTTAGAGCCTGTAAAAATTGGGAACTTAAATGATGGTGGTGAAATATATCAGTTTGTTCGAATCGGTAAAGGATGTCTTTCTTATATGGTTGTCTCAAATGGAGAGGCAGCTATTATTGACTCAACAAGAATGGCTGATGTTTATCTAAATTTTGCTGAAAACAAAGGTGTAAAAATTACACATGTATTTGATACTCATCTACATGCGGATCACATCTCAGGTGGACGTGTTATTGCAGAAAAAACGAATGCAACATATTGGTTACCACCAAAAGATGCAACAGAAGTTACATTCGAATACTCACCATTAGAAGGTGGTAACAATGTGATGATAGGTAATACATCAATTAACATCCATGCAATCTACTCACCAGGTCATACTATTGGATCAACTTCATTTGTAGTAGATGAAAAGTTCTTATTATCTGGAGATATTTTATTCATTGATTCAATTGGACGCCCTGATTTAGCTGGTATGGCTGAAGATTGGGTTGGTGATTTAAGAGAAAGCTTATATACACGTTATAGAGAATTATCAGAGGAATTAATTGTACTTCCTGCTCACTTTATGATTATTGATGAGCTAAATGACGATGGAAGTATTTCAGAAAAATTGGGTAATTTGTTTGCAAAAAACCACGGTTTAAACATTGCAGATGAAAATGAATTTAGAAAAATTGTAACTGAAAACTTACCACCACAACCAAATGCATATCAAGAAATTCGTGAAACGAATATGGGGAAAATTACTCCAGATGTTGAGAAACAACGTGAAATGGAAATTGGACCAAATCGTTGCGCAGTTCGATAATAATATTTTTTAGGAGGATATAGAAAATGAAAATTACAAAAGTATTAGATGCAAAAGGCTTAGCATGTCCTATGCCAATCGTAAAAACAAAAAAGGCGATTAATGTAATTGAATCTGGTGAGGTAATAGAAATTCATGCTACGGATAAAGGAGCGAAAAATGATCTTTCAGCATGGGCAAAATCTGGAGGTCATGAGTTGCTTAAATATGAAGAAGATAATGATATTTTTAAATTTTGGATTAAGAAGTGTTAATTAAAATAATTAAAAAGGCGCATAGAAAAAGGCGCCTTTCTTTCTTTATTAAGGGAGGTTAAAAAATGGAGTGGACTTTTGTTCTTTTATTATTACTCATTGGTTTTATCGGTTCTTTCATTTCGGGGATGGTTGGAATTGGAGGAGCCATAATAAACTTCCCTATGCTATTATATGTTCCGCCAATATTAGGTTTTTCACCCTTTACAGCGCATCAAGTATCAGGAATTGTTGCTATTCAAGTTTTTTTTGCTACGATTGGTGGCGTTTTAAGTTATCGTAAAAGTGGATATCTAAATAAAACAATTATTTTATATATGGGAATTAGTGTATTAGTCGGAAGTTTTATAGGAGGATTTGGATCAAACCTTCTTTCTGAAGAAGGGATTAATTTAGTTTATGGTTTTCTAGCATTGATTGCTGTTGTATTGATGTTTGTACCAAAAAAGGAAATTGACATAAATATTGAAAAAGATCTTACTTTTAATAAATGGATTGCAGCTTCACTAGCATTCATTGTTGGAGGAAGTGCTGGTGTTGTTGGTGCTGGAGGAGCATTCTTATTAGTTCCAATTATGTTGACCATATTAAAAATTCCAACCCGTGTAACGATCGCATCATCACTTGCGATTACGTTAATTTCATCTATAGGAGTAACGATTGGTAAGGTCACAACAGGTCAGGTAGATATAATCCCAACGATTATAGTTGTGATTGCAAGTCTTGTTGCTTCTCCTCTTGGAGCAAAAATTGGAAAAAAACTGAACGTAAAAATGTTGCAACTAATTCTTGCTATATTAATTGGGATAACAGCTTTAAAGATTTGGATTACTATTTTAGCAACATGGATTTAAATGAAAATACAAAAGGAAGATCTTCTAAATTTTAGAAGATCTTTATCATTTTATTCCATAAATGCATTAGACAATTTTTTGAAGAAACCTCCTAAATAAATATTGAATGGAGTTCTATATGATTAAATGAACAGCCATCTATTAATGAGCAAGGTCAAAACTAAATAATTTTTTGGAATAAGTGATTCTCTCCTCCTAAAAATTGCAATAATCACTGGAATATTTTTTCGGGAAATTTAATTTATTTTTCATATTATTTTCATAATTATTGTTTACACTTTAATCAAACTCATTAAAAGTAATCGTAAAGGGAATACACAACTTTTTTAAATGGGAGGATTTCACATGATTAACGAAGTAACTTCTCATCTTCATCCTATTCTTGTTCATTTCCCAATTGCATTTATTACTTTAGCAGTTTTAAAAGATTTTTGGAGTGCATTTTTCAAGAAAGTTAACTTTCAAGCAGATCATGGTATGTGGCTTTGGATTTTTGCAGCACTTAGCGCTTGGCTTTCTGTTTCCACTGGGCCAGAAGAGATGGCTAGAGGGAATACTACTTTCTTGCATATACACGATCAATTAGCAATACTTACAAGTTGGTTTGTGACAATTGTCGCAGCATTTCGGATTTATTCTACTTATTTCAAGAAAAAAGAACTATTTAATAAGCTTAAGTTTTTATATTTAATCTTTTCACTGGCTTCACTTATTCTAGTATTAACAGTAGGATATTATGGTGGGAAAATGGTTTATACTGATGGTATCAATGTTAAAGTTCATAATAAATTAGTAAATCCTCCTAAATAATATTACCTCTTAATTTTTAACGTAGTACAAAATGAATAAGAAAAACAATTGTTAATCGATTAAAATTGGTGGTAGGTATGATCAGGAACTAGTGCAAAGGCGACCTACTACTGCACCAGTTATGCTAGTTGAATATTTAAATGATGACTATATAATATATGAGCCTAAATTGGCTCTTTTTTATTTGAACTCTATTCAATAATCGTATCAAAAAAATAAATAGCTCATTCTTGATCAATTGGAGAAGCAATCTGATCTTTGTAGGTATCGATATAAATATTTCCATTTGCTGCCAGCACAGCATATACTACTTCTTTCGTTTGAAGATTACGTTTTTTTAGCTCTTCTTTTACCCTTAATTCTGATAGATTATTTTCTCTTAAATTTTTTGAGATAATTTCCCCATCCATAATTAACTCAATAGGTAATTTACTTTCCTGTATTGTCGGTATATTTAAATCTTGTTTTGTTACGTTTCGGTATTGAGGTTTTTGTAAAAAAGATACTCTACCATTTGTTTCAACTACTACATAGAGAACTTCTTCTATGTTAAAAATTCCTTTTTCCCTTAGTTGTTGATTTGAATCGGCTACACTGAGTTAGACAATTAATTTAAGGTCAAGTAGACTAAAGCTATTAATTATTCGGGGAGAATCTACTATGACTAAAAGAGTTA
>NZ_JBHXLC010000016.1:0-96358 GCF_042721555.1 Gottfriedia sp. NPDC058432 | reverse complement strand
CTTTAGCCCTCCAAGACTCGCTACGAGCGAATGGCTAGTTCTTACTCGACGGGAATCCCACCCGTTATATGACACGACCTAGGCTCGGCCGCACATGCATGCGTTAGTTGCATTAGAGTTTAATCTAGATTGGTTGAAACTTTTACTTTTGAAACTGCCCCCATATATTTTTAGCGATTGTAAGACAACTTTCAAAGGAAAATTCTTCACCAAACCACTTTTCAAAAACATTTTTAGTTAATATAGCAAGCTCTTGTTCTGTATTTACTGACTTTAACTCATTTACAATATTTTTAATTTCTGGATCATATTCATCATCTGGAGCTCCCCCGGATAATAAACCCATAGGATCCCATTTATCAATTTCTATTTTTACGATTTCATAAGGCAATAACTTCAATAGGATATCTCCTTTTTATAATCTATCTTTCTGTCCTTTAAACTGCTCAACTATTTCACCCGTTTGTTGAATAAGGATTTTTAGATGTTACTCTTGATATCCTCTATAAGAGAAGACTTCAAACCAGAGATTTTTTCAACCACTTCGTTAGAAATCCCTTCCTTTAAAGCCTTTTCAGCTATTTCTATGGAGTTGTTTGTTGTTTCAACAAGAATTTTTATAAACTTATTATCATCGAAATTAAGAATATCATCTTCATCTTCTCCATCCAATGTATAAACAGACTTATATGAACCAATATTTTCGTCATTATAATAAATCCATAGAAAGACATAAATAAAATCATTATTATTAAATATGTGAGTAAACTGGATTTTTTTAACCTCTAATTTAATTAGTCTTTTATCCATATCTCCAAATTTAAATTCAAAATCGGAATCCTCGTTCCTCCAGTTATCAAGGTATGTCCAAAATCCATTAATCGTTCTGTGTTCTATATTGTGTTTTTTATACCATTGTATTAACATCTCTGAATTCATAGCTTACTCCCTAATGAAAATTTCCTGCTATTTTTGTTGAATAAAAAATCGACTAAACTAAATAGCCGATCTGGTTGTTGAACTAATGCAATGCGTTATTTACATAACAAAACATCTTATTTTGTATATTCATCGAAGGAGTCATACTCACCACAACCCACTATTAATTCGCAACTTTCAGGATGAAGCATTATCCCCATTGATTGAACTACATTTCCTTTACTAATTGGTTCAATATGAAAGTGTTTACCATCTTTATAATTATGTGCTAAACGAATTAACTCAGTACCTAATCCAATTAAAGCATTTTTACTTAGGGAAATCATTACTCTACAATCATTTGTGATATTATTTCCGTTACTATCAAGAACTGTTACTTCGGCAATATTGTTTCCTTCTATTTCAAACACTTCTTCTTTATCAAAATCGTTTGCCAAATTAATATTATAAACTGTCATATCAAACACCCCACCCATACATTTTTTGTATAATTTTACCACATCTTATTCAACTAAACTGCCATTTAGTTGCACAAGGTTCACTTACCGAAAAAAATTTTATACATTCTAATCTAATAAGAAAACCACCTAAATAAGGTGGCTTTAAATATACTTCCGATGAATATTCTTCCCATCATAACTAAACAAAACAGACTTATTCTCAATATTAGTCTCCAAATGAACCCCTCTACCCCACAACTGATGAATATAAGGCATTACCTTCTCTACATACTTCACATCAAGTTCCATATGTTCATAGGAGTGCTTCAAATAAAGCTCCCCATTTTTTAAATAATCTCCTTCTTGTACAACGATATATGGGAATCCTCCATTTACCCTACTAACTACAAGTTGGTCTCTTACATTCTCCCATGCTTTATCAGTAACTTTATATTCCTTACCTTGTCGCTGGAATAGATACATATCTTCACGCATGACAAGGTCTTTCGTTAAGTAGTTTCGTATAAATGAACTATCAGACTCTAACTCTCGTACTTCAAACATTTTTTCTCGACCGCTGCCAGGTTTAACACCTAACTCTATCATTTCTTTGCTTGGATTATTATATCGCTCTTCGATATCTTCAAACATTCTTAGTCCTAAATAATACGGGTTAATGCTTGTTTTTGATGGCTGAACTACTCCTGCATTAAGCTTTGCGTACTCAATCGCTTCATTAGAATCAAGATTTAGTTCGCGCATAATTCTTATATGCCAATAACTAGCCCAGCCTTCATTCATAATTTTCGTTTCAAGCTGTGGCCAGAAATACAGCATTTCTTCTCGTAACATAGTCAGGATGTCACGTTGCCATTCTTCTAGTTCTCTTGAGTATTCTTCGATAAATAATAAGATATCTTTTTCGGGTTGTGGTGGGAATTGTTTGCGTTTAATTGGGATAAGGTTTGAATCACTTTTCTTCTCTTTACTTTGATCCATATTCCATAAATCATCGTATGGTGTAACTCTTTTTTTCTCTTTCATTGGGAAATCAGTTTCTAAATCATAAGCCAGTTTTGGTCGCATTAATGATGGATCAATATGCTCTTGAATTGAGAGTACTGCATCTAGGAAATTTTCTACTTCTTGCTTTCCGTATATATGTTCATAGTGTTTAATTCGTTCAGCAGTAGCTGCCATACTTTCAACCATATCTCTCTTCGTGTTTGAGAAACGAATATTATTTTTAAAGAAGTCACAATGAGCTAAAACGTGTGCAACGATTAATTTATTTTGAACGAGAGAGTTTGTATCTAATAAAAACGCATAACATGGGTCAGAGTTGATTACTAATTCATAAATTTTGCTTAACCCTAAATCGTAATGAAGCTTCATTTTATAAAACTGTTTTCCAAAGCTCCAGTGGGAGAATCTTGTAGGCATACCGTAAGCGCCAAATGTATATATGATATCTGCTGGACAGATTTCATAGCGCATTGGGTAAAAGTCTAGCCCAAATCCTCTCGCAATTTCTGTAATTTCATCAATAGCAAATTCCAACGCTCTATAATCACTTGCCTTCATCACACTCTCCTCCTGTCTCTTCTTATATTATTCTATGAACTGAAAATTGAATTAATGTAAAAATAGTCATATCTCTACTATATTCATATGCTTAATTTGAAACTTTTTGAAATCATAAACATAAAAAAACGTATGAAAAAAATTCATACGGTAGTTAATTTTATTTGTACAATGCGATTGATATAACTTCTTTTTTGAGTACTTTTATTTTTGATTAAGGAAAGTACAAAAGCAGTTTGGAGTACAGAGTTTCTCCAGTATTTTTTATTGATTCTAATCTTATTATCCCTGTTTCTTGTAAAAGTATACATAAGTTAAATTCCGGGGAGCGCAATAAATTCTGGGAATCAAAATTAAATTCCGGGAATCGCAATAATTTCCGGAAGCCTATTTTTTAATAATTTGATCAAAACTAATAAAGTATTTCTAAAATAAGAAAAATCACTCTTTACTTCCTGTTTTCCCTATCATTGCTGGACTTAACCATCCTTTTTTTACCTAACCTCTACCGTAACCTTTTGTTAAATTCTCTCATGGCTAATTAATTTTTTTCGCCATAAACTATGTGTACCCTCTAAAAAGGAGGTTCACAATGCAAGTACAATCCGATTATGATTTAGCATTGTATTACACTTATTGTTGTCAATGGGATAAGCTCCTCGTGTTAATGGTAAATACGAAAGACGAACTTTTTTCAAAGCGTATCGAACATTTTCTACATGCCTTTAAATACGAGAGGGACTTAGCGATTATTGATGAAAAACTAAAAGGTATGTTCCAACATATAGAGCATGCTACTAGAGAAGAAAGCGCAGTGGAACAATCTTTTATCTCATCATTAGAGCTTTAACTAAAATAAATGAAAAGAGCGACTAAATAGTCGCTCTTTTTTTAGACTAATACTTCAATTTTTTCCATAAATGCTTGTTGTAAACTATCCAATTTTTGGATGCTATCTTCACGAGATTGTCCAACAATTCCAAAGTAGAACTTGATTTTTGGTTCAGTTCCAGATGGACGTAGGCATACCCATGAACCGTCTTCAAGTTGATACTTTAATACATTTGATTTAGGTAGAAGTATCTGTTCTTTTTCCCCTGATTCTAAAGTCGATTTCTCTTGAAGTTTATAATCTTCAACTGTAACAACTTTTAGACCATTTATATCAACAGGAGGATTTTGACGGTAATTTGTTAAAATCGATTGAATTTTTTCTGTACCTTCAATCCCTTTTAATGTTAATGATTTTAATCCTTCTAAGTAATAGCCATATTGCTCATATAAGCTATTTAGGCCTTCATATAAAGTCATACCTTTTGTTTTATAATAAGTAGCAATTTCTGCAGCAAGTACTGTTGCTTGAATTGCGTCTTTATCACGAACAAATGGTTTAATTAAATAGCCATAGCTTTCTTCATAACCGAATAAGAATGAGTATTCGTTCGTTTGCTCATATTCCTTAATTTTTTCACCGATAAACTTAAATCCAGTAAGTGTATCGATTGTTTTCACACCGAATTTTGATGCAATTACTTGACCAAATTCAGATGTAACGATTGTTTTAAGTAATAGTGCATTTGAAGGTACATCTTGTTGGGTTAATAAATAATGAAGCATTAATGCTCCTGTTTGGTTTCCAGTTAAGACTACGTATTCGCCGTTTTCATTTTTTGTCGCGATTCCTAAACGGTCAGCATCAGGGTCAGTTGCAATTAATACATCTGCATCAATCTCTTTACCGTAACGAATTGCATATTCAAATGCTGCGTGTTCTTCAGGGTTCGGTGATTTTACAGTTGTGAAATTTGGATCTGCTATTGCTTGTTCTTTAACAATTGTTACATTTTCGAAGCCAACAGCTTTTAATGACATCGTTGCAGGCACTATTGCTGTGCCGTGTAGTGGTGTAAAAACAATTTTTAAATCCTTACCATGTTCATGAACTAAATCGCTGTTAACAACAACAGTTTTTAGTTGCTCTACATATAATTTGTCCATTTCTTCATCTAATCTATGTATTAAGCCCTTTTCAACTAATTCTTGTTCAGAAGATACTTCAATTTCCAACTCATTTTCAAATGAATTAACATATTCAATTACTTGATCAGCAGCAGCTGGAGGTAATTGAGCACCATCATCACCATAAACTTTAAATCCATTATATTCAGGTGGGTTATGGCTAGCCGTAATGACAATTCCACCGAAGCAGTTTAACTCACGTACTGCAAATGATAATTCTGGTGTAGGACGTAATTCATTGAAAACATAGGCTTTAATGCCATGTGTTGCAAGTGTTTTTGCTGCTTCCATTGCAAACTCAGGACTTTTATGACGAGAATCGAAAGCAATTGCAACTCCACGGTTTTTTGCTTCTTCTCCAAAGCTTTCAATATATTTTGCAAAACCAGCAGATGCTTTACGAATAGTATAAATGTTCATACGATTCGTTCCAGGTCCGATTTCTCCGCGCATTCCACCAGTTCCGAATTCTAAATTTTGATAGAAACTTTCCTTAAGTATAAGCTGATTATTCTCAAGTTTAATTAATTGTTCTTTTAGTTCTTGATCTAATGTCGGTGATTTAATCCATTTTTCATAAGTTGTTTCCCAATTCATATTTGTTCTCCTCCTATACTTAATCAGAGTTTGATTCGATAAAAGTCTTCCTAACTCCTTCTATCTTGATAAAAGTTTACAATATTCTCTCTAAAAATTCTACAATGGTACTACTTTAAATCTGAATGAGATTGCAAAGTATGTAGAAAATAAGACAAAAGGAGGGCGAGTTCATGCCAGAAATTAGATGTAGTGTTGCAAATTGTAATTTTTGGGGGCAGGGAAACTTTTGCCAAGCAGACTCAATTCTTGTTCAAACTGAAGCATATGAATACTCAAATGACTTTGATTTAACGATTCAAAATGCAGTCTTAGACGGTGAAATAACTACTTCTGCGGTACATAGTGGTGAAACTTGCTGTCACACGTTTCGACCTAAATATTAATGAAATGGTGCCATTTACATTTTATCGTATATGGCACCATTTATTAGTTTATCCGTTTACGATTACTCCACCATTAACATGAATCATTTGCCCTGTAATGAAGGAAGCTTCATTGCTGGCTAAATAAAGATATGCCGGTGCGAGCTCTACAGGCTGTCCAGCTCGTTTCATTGGAGTTGTGCTACCAAACTTTGCTACTTCTTGTTCCTCAAAACTTGCTGGAATCAATGGGGTCCAAATTGGCCCAGGAGCTACACCATTAACCCGAATTCCCTTCTGAGCAAGATTTGTAGAAAGTGAGCGAGTAAATGTGACAATCGCTCCTTTCGTCGCAGAGTAATCCAATAATTGATCATGTCCTTTATAAGCGGTAATTGACGCAGTATTAATAATCGAATCACCTTGCTTCATATGTGGAAGGCAAGCTTTTGATAAAAAGAACATTGGATAAATATTTGTTTCAAATGTTCTTTTTAATTGCTCCTCAGTAATGTCTTCCAAATTCTTTTGTGGATATTGAACAGCAGCATTGTTCACTAAAATGTTAATTTTTCCGAAGGTTTGAATTGCATTTTGAACGATTTGTTTACAAACTTCCTCTGTTCGAATGTCACATCTCATTATTTCACAATTTCCACCTAAATCATTTATGTATTTCTTTGTGTCCTGTGCATCAACATCTTCATCTAAATAAGGAATAAAGACTGATGCCCCTTCTTTTGCAAAAAGTATAGCAACTGCTCTTCCAATCCCACTATCTCCTCCAGTAATAATGGCTACTTTTCCCTTTAATTTACCACTTGGTGCGTAATTGGGATCATCCGATATCGGTATTGGTGTCATTTCCTTTTCAATACCTGGTTGCTTATTTTGATGTTGTGGAATAAATTTAGTCGGAAACTGTTTTTGAGTCATTTACTACATCCTCCTTTTATATAATTCAGATTTAGCATACCCAAATCGTATATTTAGGAATACTAAACATAATTGAATTTGTTAAAAGATGTAAAAATCCCAAAAAGTATTGCACTTTAACGAGAAAACGAATATTATTAATAACTGTTGAGTATATCATTCGTATTTTTTAACAAGGAGAACTATTATGTTTAAATTAAAAGAGGCTAACACCACCGTTAAAACAGAAATTATAGCCGGCTTTACAACTTTTTTAACTATGGCTTATATAATTATTGTAAATCCTATTATATTATCCGATGCTGGTGTTCCATTTAACCAAGCATTTACTGCAACAATCATTGCAACTTTAGTCGGAACATTATTTATGGCAATGTTCGGAAACTACCCAATCGCGATTGCTCCCGGAATGGGAATGAATGCATATTTTGCTTATTCGGTTGTTTCAAAAGCACATGGTATTTCATATCAATTAGCTTTCTCAGCTGTATTTATTACAGGTATTTTATTCGTTATTCTATCTTTAACAAAATTTAGAACGCATTTAATAGAAGCAATTCCAAATACATTAAAACATGCAATTAGTGTTGGAATTGGATTATTTATCGCATTTATAGGTTTACGTCTTTCAGGTATAATCGTTGCTAACAAAGATAATCTTGTAGGGTTAGGAAATCTCCATTCTCCTGGTGTAGTCCTTACTATAGTCGGAATTGCAATTACAATTATCTTATTTACCTTAAATGTAAATGGAGCTTTATTCTTCGGAATGGCTGCAACAGCAATAATCGCAGGATTAGCTGGAAAATTACACATTAAAGGAAGTATATTCTCTTTCCCTAAATTACCTGAGGGTATCATTGTTACTAATCCAATAACAGCAGCTTCAGATGTCATTCATTATGGACTATATTCAGTTGTCTTTTCATTCTTATTAGTTACAATTTTTGATACGACAGGTACATTCTTAGGAGTAGCTTCACAAGCTGGTTTATTAAATAAGAAAGATGAAAAACGTACTGGTCGTGCGATGCTTTCTGATTCATTCGGTACAACAATTGGAGCTATGTTTGGTACTTCACCAACAACAGCTTATATCGAATCTACAGCAGGTGTTGCTGCTGGAGGTAGAACGGGTTTAACGGCACTTGTCGTTGCATTACTATTCGTTTTCGCAGCATTCTTTAGCCCACTTGTTAATTCAATTTCTGGTGTAGCAGCAATTACATCACCATCATTAATCGTAGTAGGTTGCTTAATGATGGGTAGCGTACGTCATATTGAGTGGGATAACTTTGAAGAAGCATTCCCTGCATTTCTAGTTATTATCACAATGCCACTTACGTCAAGTATTGCTACAGGTATCGCGCTTGGATTTATTACCTATCCATTATTAAAAGTCGTTAAAGGAAAAGCAAAAGATGTTAAACCAGTTATTTATATTTTTGGAATTTTATTCTTAATCCAAATGGTTTTTTTCCCACATTAATATTGTAAAATATAAAGCACATTGTCTTTAAAAAGATTAATGTGCTTTTTTATTTTTTATTTAGGTACTAGCCTTTCCTTGATGGGACATCTATGCATAAGTTGTTTATGTAGATTATTCAAGGAGGTGTTCTACGATGTGGAACAACCAAGATCAAGTCAATATGAACTCAAGTAGATGTAGACGTAATGACTGTGACTGTGACGATTGCAGAAGAAGACGCTGTGATTTTGATGATTGTGATAGAGATCGTTGCGATTGCCGTCGCCATGATTGTCACTGCAATTGCAGATGCTGTTGCTCTAGAAGAAGAAGTAACTGTGGCTGTATGAATCCGTGTTTAGGTGTCGATATGGTAATGTTTGAAATGATGATGAAAAACATGATGAATAACAATAACAACAAAAATAATAACAATGACAAGGATTAATCGTTTATCTCCCTCCCCCTATTTTAAAAAATGATTTAAAATTATTAGGTTGATCAAACTGTTGACAAACGCTGGCTTTCTATGTTGTTTTACTTGTCTTTATTTACCGTTTAATAAACCATTTTCTTATCATGCTTCGTACTTTGAAAGACAAGCGTTTTCAATCAGTCTGATGATCTTACTATTAGTATATTTTTAACATATTAAAACGACCTGGAATTAACAGGTCGTTTTTTCGTATGAAGTAAATTCTAGAATTTGTTCACGAAGACGCTTAGCATCTTCATACCCTTCTTTATATAAGTCTAATAAACGTGCTTTATTTCGTTCAATTCGGCCAACCTTTAACTTTTGTACAGGACGAATGACTAATATATTTCCAGCTTTTTCTTGCTCCTCAATATATTCTAATTGCTTATTATAAACTTCATATCTATTTAATACAGCCTGAACAAGTCCTGGATAATCTTTATACTTTTTTTGCAAATACCAAGTACCTTTTGAAGGTTTTTTACGATAACCAGCATTTCTAGTTAAAACAACTATATTTCTACGATTGCCATCCGCTTCAGATTTAGCGATTGGAATCGGATCTGCAATGCCACCATCCATCAAGAAATGATTATTAAACTTAATGATTGGCGCCATTAACGGTAAAGAACTTGATGCTCGAATTATATTTAACATATCGGTTGATTCTACAATTCGATCTTTATCAAAATAAACAGGTTCTCCCGTAACACAATCAGTCGTTCCAACTACAAATTTTTGCTCAGCATTATAAAAAGAATCAAAATCAAATGGATCTAATTCATTAGGAATAATATCAAATAATAAGTCCATGCCAAAAAGCTGCTTATTACGAATTAAATTTTTAAAAGAAATATAATCTGGATGCTGTAAAAATTCCGTATTTACTCGTTTATTACGACCATGTTGTTTTGATAGATAAGAAGTTCCCATACAAGCACCAGCAGAAACACCTATCACATAAGGAATTTCTATTTTTTGTTCAAGAAAATAATCAAGAACACCGGCTGTATAAATCCCTCTCATTCCTCCACCTTCGAGAACTAAGCCCATTTCATTCATTTTCACAGCCCCCCTTTTTTTAATTAGTTTAGGACAATCTATTTAAATATTTTATTATATGAGGTGATGAAAGGGAAGAAATTAGAGTTGTGCAATTAATAACTGGGGATTGCAATTAAAAATCGAATATCGCAATTATAATACTCAAATTCACCGCTCCTCCAACTATTTTTGCTTAATCTAAAATAAAACTAATTCCTTTCTCCCCATTCCTATTCAATTTTACAAATCACTTATTGGTTCCCTTAAAGAATGACTATATAGATCACTACAATTTTACTTCTCAAACAAAAGACAGACCACATAAAGGTCTGTCCTCTATACTTCCTTCCTACTTCTTCTTTACTTTTCCCGGTTCGAACATTTCTGTAACACCTTCAACACTTTTCAACGAAGTAGTATGATATGTTCCATTTGCCCAATCTTCCATTTGGTCACTATACCATTTGCTTCCGAGGTTTCCGGATTGACCTGGTCCTACTACGTTTACTGATTTACTTAAATCTGCAAAGTCTACAACAGTTCTCCATGATGCACCATGGTCTACGATTCCTTGGTCATCATATCCTGCTGCTTTGACAGTAGTTGCGCTACCTCCTACTGGGATTGGATCTCTCGCATTAAAGAAATAGCTTAAGATTTTAATACTGGATAATGGGTGTTCGAAAGCAACTCTATGGTGATCGCCCCAGTTCCACTTAGCTACATTTTGACCGTCAGTTTTGCTAATATTTTTAATTGTTGATTTGAAGGTTTTTAATAAAAGTTTATCAATTCCGCCTTGTTCATCAACCCAGATCACTTTTTTCCCATTTAAGCTGTCACGTAGCAATTGATCGACCACGACTTTGCGGTCTCCAAATAAATCCATCATATCGTTTGAGATTTGTTGATCGAACAATGCTTTATTTATTTCAGTCATCCACATTTGGAATATAAGAGGAGAAGCTTCATCTTTATCATCTATAAAATTCCATTTTTCAAGTTCCTTTAAAGCTGATTTTTCAACAGATGATAATTGATCTTTATTTTGTTTTACTGACTTAATAAACTTCGGTGCATGTTCTTTCGCCTGTAAATTCATTTCGTCCATTTGTAGCTTTTGCATATTTTTAACAGTTAATTTGTCATTCTTTTTTAATACTTCCTGAATGCGCAATTGACGATAAGGCTGTGCCCATGAGTTTGAAATATGGTATGGATATGTATCATCAACTACTTTATTATTTGCAGATGAAATAAATCCTACCTTTGGATTAATGATTGTTGGTAGTTTATCGTATGGAATAGATCCTTTCCAACCGTAATCACTAGTCCACCCTGGTACTGGCATTAGCCCATCACCTTTTTTACGGATTGGAATTTTTCCATTTGCTCGGTAGGCAATTGTTCCGTCATCCGATGCAAATACGAAATTTTGGGCAGGAGCTTCAAATAAAGCTAATCCTTCTTTAAATGAATTCCAATCCTTTGCAACGTCAAATTTTAAAACGGCTTCTAGCTCCGTTGTTGGTTGTAGCGCTGTCCATTGTAAAGAGAATACAGTATCTTTTCCAGCGTCGCTTGCAAATTCCGAAATCACTGGACCATGTCTCGTAATCATTACAGGTAAAATTTTATTCTTTTTACCTTTAATTTTGATCGTTTCATTTATAACCTGTGCCTTTTCCCATTGACCATCATATAAAAATTCGTCTGCCTTATTTGGATTTCGTTTTTCAATATATAAATCTTGTACATCCGGGCCTACGTTTGTTACTCCCCAGGCAATATGTTCATTATGACCAACGATGATTCCAGGTACCCCTGCAAAAATTACACCACTTACATTCATATCACCAGATTTTAATTGAGTTTCATACCAAATTGCCGGTGTCGCTAATCCTAAATGAGGATCATCTGCTAATAGTGGTTTACCGGACTTTGTTTTAGATCCACTAACAACCCAATCATTACTTCCATTCCAAACAGGTGGAATAATTGCACTTGCAAAGCTCTTTTCTACGTCTATTTTTGAAGTATTACTTGGAATAATATACGGATCTATATCATTATTAGCAGGAAATAGCTCCAATGCCTTGTCCTTTGGAAATTTATTCATAGCATAATAACGAAATGCTTGTTCATTCCAATGACCGCCTAAATCAAATGCCATATATTTACCAATCACTAGTGAGTCAATTGCCGTCCATTTAGTTGGTTTATATTTTAAAATTTTAAATTCAACTGGTAGTTTATTTTCCTTTATTGCGTATTTTATGTATGCATTTACTCCTTCTGCATACCAATTTAAAACATTTTGTCCATTTTTATCGTACTTGCTGTAAGAAGCTTCAGCAGCTCTTCTTAAACCAAGCGTTCGAAAATATGAGTCACGCTCCACTGTAGCATCACCAATTATTTCACTTAATTGTCCGGACGCTTGTCTCCTGCTTAAATCTATTTGAAATAATCGATCTTGTGCAGTTACAAAGCCTTGCGCAACATACAAATCATGCAAACTCTTAGCACTAATATGAGGTACTCCTTTATCATCTCTAACTACCTCTACTTTATGATTTAATGTACTAATCGTTAAATTTCCTTTAATGCTTGGTAATGATTTTTTTGTTAAGTACAGGCCGGTTCCCACAACGATTAAAACGATAACGATTAAGATAGTTGATGTAACTTTAACCCACTTTGGAAAGCGCTTCCGGCTTTTTGACATCTCAATAGGCGTACTCATTTTTCTCCCTCCTGCTTAAACTGCATATACAACATATACTGTATATTATTTCTGCAAGTCTTATTGCATTCCTTCTTATGACGAATAGGGTATAATACTATTTATTAACATTAAAGGAGTGGATGGAAATGTCATTAAATTCTTGGTTCGAAAAGGGCATGAATTTTCAAGAATATGTAGATGCAATGAATGTAAATAAAGAAGAACTTCTAAAAATCTATAATGAAGTTACGATTCCTGAAAGTACACAAGCAAAACTTGAACAATTAAAGAATCGTCATTGGAAGGTTGTTACTTTAACTGCAGATTGGTGTGGAGATGCATTACTTAATGTACCAGTTATTCAAAAAATGATGGAAATAGCTAATATAGATACTAGATTCCTAATTCGAGATGAAAACCTAGAATTAATGGATCAATATTTAACAAACGGTAAATCTCGTTCTATTCCAATTTTTGTTTTTATGGATGAAAAAGGGAATGAAGTAAATGTATGGGGTCCACGTTCTACGGAAATTGAAGAAATTGTAATTGAGATGAAAAAAGGGCTTCCAGATAAAGATGACCCAAATTTCCAAGAAAAACAAACTGCTGTTTTTAAAGCAATTCGAACAAACTTCGTTGAAGACAAAAAATACTGGAATTCAGTTATTAATAGTGTAGAAGAAAAACTATTCTCATAAAAAAAGTACTGGTTATTTAGTTGAAAGAATTTTTCAATTAAATAGCCTTTTTAATTATCGGCTTAACAAAAAATTATATCGTAAAATTCTAATAGATTTTCACTATAAAAATAACTTACTAACCCACCTATTGCGATGAATGGACCAAAAGGAATCGAATTTCGTTGCTTTAATTTTCCGGACAATATTACGATTAATCCATAAATACTGCCTGAAAAACATGCAAGTATAAATGCAATGAGAGTTATTTTCCACCCTAAAATTATACCTAGCACACAAAATAACTTTATGTCTCCTCCTCCCATACCACCTTTACTAATCAGATTAATTAGAAGCAAAACCACGAATGCTCCTAACGCTCCTACTATACTACTCCACCAAGGATCCAATGGAATTAAGAGTCGTTCAAAACTAAAAATAAATAAAAAGATTAGTAGAATACGATTAGGGATAATCATATATTTCACATCCGAAACAACAATAATGATTAATAAAGATATTATCGAAAGAGCGAGCATTAAATCTTTATGAAAACCAGTTTCATAGATGGATAAAACAAATAACATGCCTGTTAGTATTTCAATTAATAAATATAGTTTGGAAATTAGAGTGCCGCAGCTTCGACATTTCCCTCTTTGGAGTAAGAAAGAAAATACTGGTATCAATTCTAGAGAACTCAATTTATGTCCACAATTTGAACATGAGGAACCTGGTGAAATAATCGATTTCCCAATCGGAACTCTTAACCCGACAACATTAAAAAAAGAACCAAATACTAGACCTAAAACAAAAAAAGTAAAGTAGACTATTGCTATAATTACCAACTCCCTTAAATTCATGTAACTAGTTTAGTTAAGGGTCATTATATCATTGGAACATAATCTACTTATTTATTAAATAAGAAAACTTTATGAAAAGATAAAGAAAACTCGGCGATTGGTGGAGACAAAGACGTAGTTGCACTTATATTTTATTCCTAAAAAAGTGCAAAAAAAAGCAATCTACCATTCTTAAGAAAAGTAAATTGCATTTATTATTATGTTTAATTAATTACGCTACCTGAGCCAGCGAATTTTGGTTTCCAATATGTATTAGAAAGACTTACTACAGCTACTCCCTTACTTGAAGTCGCTGAAATAAATGTATTATTTCCCATGAAAATTCCTACATGGCTAATACCTTTTTTGTATGTATTTTTGAAGAAAACTAAATCACCAGGAACAGGCTTTTTAACAACTGAGCTGACAGTATACATCGACGAAGCAGTTCGAGGTAATGTAGTACCTACTTTTTTGTATACATACCCTACGTAACCTGAACAGTCAAAACCTTTAGTAGATGTACCACCAAAACGATATGGCACTCCAGTATATTGTTTAGCGATTTTTGTTACCTGATTTTTCTTTGAGTATGGGTTATATGTAGATGCTGCTTGTGATTTAGTCGTAAAAAATACCATGCTCAGTAAGCATACGAAAGCTATAAGGACTTGCTTTTTCATCTCTTTCTCCCCCTTCATTGATAATGTAAGTCTAACAAAATATAATTTTGAAAGCCATTACAGGAGTGTTACAAATTGTCGAAGTGTTTGTAATACTATAAAACCTTGTAGGTTTTTGCCAAAAATATGCAGAAAAAATGACTATCATTCGACAGCCATTTTTTTAGAGTATTGAAAAATTCAAACACTAATTCCCCTTAATTGATAGGAGTATGAGCCCCGTTAGATAGAAGTGTTCTTACTTGATTTAACGGTGAAATCTAGTGTAAAAGTTCGGATCATTCTTTAACAATTAAATGGGAAGATTTTTTTGTTTTTACTAAATTATGTTTAGTTTTGTTTGTTTCAAAGTCTAATTTAATGTTATTTCTCTAATTATTTGATTATATTTTTCTATTACCCTATGTTTCGTATTCTTATTTGCAGTTTCAGCTTTTTAATTGCACTTCCACAGATTCCCCCCATGGAAAGCGAGCATCCTGTACAAAAGAAAACAGACTGTCATTCGACAGTCTGTTTAGTAAGTACCATACAACAAAATTAAATTAAGCGATAAACTCTAGCCTCAAAAGGTTTGAATTCCATGTTTTCAACTAATTTGTCATCTGTTAATTCAATGTTAGTTAAACTTAATTGTGCATTCTTTTTCGTTAGTTCTTTCGGTAAAATAAATTTTTGTTTCTCTGTAGATAAATTAGTAATCACTAAAAATGTTTCTTTTTCACCAGTTCGAGTGTATGCATAAACAGGCTCATTTTTTACGTCTAGATATTCATACGGTGCATAAACTAGTGCTTTATTTTCTTTACGTAATGTAATCATCTTTTTATAGAATGATAAAATGGAGTCTTCATCTTTTTCTTGGATTTCAACATTTATTTCATTAAAGTTATCATTCGTTTTAAGCCAAGGTTTACCTGTTGTAAATCCAGCATCCTTTGTACTGTTCCATTGCATAGGTGTGCGAGAATTATCACGGCCTGTTTTCCATAAAATATCTAGTACATCTTGTTCAGTCGAACCACTTTCAATCATTGTATTATACATATTTTTTGCACTTACATCATTATAATCGTTGATTGATGTGTAATGAACATTTGTCATTCCAATTTCTTGACCTTGGTAGATGAATGGCGTTCCTTGCATAAAGAAATACATTACTCCAATAGCTTTTGCTGAAATTTTCCAAAATGCTTCATCATCGTTTCCTAATGTACTGACTGCTCTAGGTATATCATGATTCTCTATAAATAATGCATTCCATCCATATCCTTCTAAACCAGTTTGCCATTTAGTAAGTACTTCTTTTAAATCAGCGATTGAAGTTTCAGATTCATCGGTTTTCTTCCAAAGATCTAAACTTTCAAATTGGAAAATCATATTGAACTTACCTTCTTTTTCTCCAACCCACAAGTGTGCATCTTTCGTTGTTACACCATTTGCTTCTCCGACTGTCATGATGTCATATTTATCAAATGTTTCACGTTTTAACTCATCCAGATATTTGTGAATTCCCTCTTGATTCATGTGCATATCAAAGCTTGCCACATATTTCTCTTTCTTTGGATTTGGCATATCTGGAAAACCTGGACGTTTTCTTATATGACTGATTGCGTCTACTCGGAAACCATCAATTCCTTTATCTAACCACCAATTAATCATGTCATATACTTTTTGTCTTACTTCTTTGTTCTCCCAATTTAAATCAGGCTGCTTTTTTGAGAATAAGTGTAAGAAATATTCATCTGTTGCTTCATCATATTTCCATGCAGATCCGCCGAAAATACTTTCCCAGTTATTTGGCTCATGGCCTGATTTTTTTCCTTCTCTCCAAATATAGTAGTCTCTATAAGGATTATCTTTAGATTTTTTAGATTCTAAAAACCAAGGATGCTCATCACTTGTATGATTGACTACTAAATCTAAAATTAACTTCATTCCTCTTTCGTGTACATTTTCTAATAGCTCATCAAAATCTGCCATTGTACCAAACTCATCCATAATGTCCTGATAGTCTGAGATATCGTAACCATTATCATCATTTGGTGATTTGTAAAACGGACATATCCAAATAACATCTATACCAAGTTCCTTTAAATAATCTAATTTTGAAATTACACCTCTTAGGTCACCAATTCCATCACCATTTGAATCCATAAAGCTACGTGGATAAATTTGGTAAGCAACCGCTTCCTTCCACCAACTTTGATTTGTCATAATCTCTCTCCTCCAAATACATAAAAGCGTTTTCATTATTGAGTATATTTTTAGCCTTAAATAAAAAAGTAGTACTATTTCATTGCAACCGTTTGCACATTATTATCTTAACATTCAACTAACTATAGTTCAATAACCGAAATAATGAGTCAGCTTGCATTTTATTAGAACTTTCAATTCAAACTTCCTTATGCTGCCTTATTTAAATACCGTTTTCACAAAAACAAAAAAAAGCGACTCAGGTTATCCCTTAAGTCGCTTATTGTTCTAATTTCTTTACATCCTTTACCTTTGCTGAAGGATGTATCTGAACATCTTCTGTATATTCCACAAGGTCGATTACACATTTTGGTCCAATTGTTACAGCATCGCCCCGTACTACACTTGCTGTCGTATAATCAATCTTTACAGCACTTCCCTCAATTACATCTGATTTGAAGTTCATTCGATTGTTAAATAGTTTAGTAAAAACACGTGAAAATATATTATTGTCATCGAATCGACTAATTTCAATCGTTTCTCCACCAATTTCAGGTATATAGCTAAATCCATGATGAGGTAAATAGCCAAATCCACCATGGGTAATTTTTACGTTTTCTGCATTTAATAAACCATTCATTGACAAGTGTCCTTTAGCTGTAAATACTTCACATTCAGATCCTTTTTCTGTAGAAAGCGATCCTTTTACAGTAATCACTTCAGCCTTCACTATTCCTGTCGTTTTCATTGAGCCTGAAACATTAATACTTTGAACATTTAAGTCGCCCTTTGTTTTAAAGCTTCCGCTAACATTCACATCTCCACCAGAAACTTTTCCATCAATCGAAGCAGATCCACTGACACTCATTTTTTTTGCATCAACATCACTTAAACATTTAGCGCTCCCACTGCAATTAAAATATTCAGTTTCGACTTTTCCATTGAATTTTGCTGAGCCACTTACTTTCACTTCATGACAAAAAATATCACCAAGTATACGTCCGCTTCCACTAATTCTAACGTCATCATATTTGCCAGTACCAATTGTACCTGAACCGTTAATAATCGCATTCTGCTTTGATTGCACGCTCACTATAATCTCTCCTCCATAATTTATTTAATCGATTTATTTAAATAGTTCGAGAGAGTAACATTGATTAAGATCGAATCCTTTTGATCTACAAACGTTTCATGTTGATTTCCAATAATCCATGTACCCATACCAAAATTTCGAATATAAATGACAGTCGCTTCATCCAAGTTAATTTGGTTTTTATGTGTTTCAACCAAATTTAGAAATTGCTTTATTTCCTCTATTGTTACACTTCCTTTTGAAAGCCACTCGTTTACAAAAAGTAGTGAACATAATTGAACCGTACCTAAATGCTCTAATTTAGTATTTGGAAAAAGTGATTGATATATTTGTACGACTTGTTTAGGGATTTGCTCCAAAGATAAAGTAGCATTCCCACGATCAGAAACGATTTCTTCATTGATTGAAAACACTCTAGCAATATCATCTAATGATTGATCATCCTTCAGCTCTTTTATTTTTTCAATTCGATCCAAAATTTTCTGTTTTGGAAAAAACGTTTCCTGTCCAGTGAAGCTGGATTTCTTCATAAACCACTCTTCAGGAATGATATTTTTCCTTTTCCATCTATAAAGCTGTCCGTACGATATGCCTGTAAGTTGTAGTAAATCTTTTTTGGAAATTAATTCTTCACTCATATGACATTCCTCCTGACATGAGTATAACAAAACAATGTTTCATTGTAAAGGTTTCAATCGTAACACTTTCGAACTAACATTTTTACAATTTCACAACTTCATTGTTCGTAACAATGTTTTAAATATAGTCATTTTCAGTATTCACCATCGTTACCAATTTAAAAATTATTAGAGCAAAAAAAATACTCAAATCCATTAATAAATGAATTTTGAGTAACAATCTCATTCTTATTTTAATAGCTTGGATGCGCTCTTATATTAAATCCACATCTTCTTTCTCAAGAACTACACTTACTTGATATTCCTTCAAGTTAACGGTTCGCTCTCTCACAAATTTGACCCCTTCGTTTTGGAGGAAACGCTTTTGCATTAAAAATCCTTCTTCATCTTGGATTCCTATTTCACCTTTAGCATTTATAACTCTATGCCATGGCAATTGGTATTTTTGGCCCATCGAGTGTAAGATTCTTACAACCTGTCTAGCTCCTCTTGGACTTCCTGCCAATTTTGCAACTTGACCATATGTCATTACTTTTCCTGGTGGAATATTTTTAATAACTTCTATCGCTCTACTTGTAAAAGATTCCATTTTTTCCCCTTCTATAATTCACATTTTGGACCATTTTATATTAATTTTACCACATAACTTATTATGCCTATTTATTAATAAAATAGTGTCCATTCCTACTATTAAAGAATAGTCTAGTTAGTAGATTTAAATCTAATCGGGAGGATGATAGTGAGTTGAATGCTAATTTTTTAATAGCTTTACGAGAAGGCCTTGAGGTTTCTCTAGTAATCGGGTACCTACTCATTACTTTAATCCAGAGTAAAAAAGAGCATTTAATTAAGTCAGTAATTTACGGTACAATACTTGGAGTAATTGTTAGTATTTTTGCTGGATTTTTCTTATTTACAACATTCGGTGAACTAAATGGAAATGTTGAACATACGATCGAAGGTGTAATCCAATTAATTGCAGCATTGCTAATCTTCTATTTTATCTACTGGTTAAGTGGACAAAGTAGCATTAATATTTCAGATAAACTAAAATCAGAAGTTAAAATTATGGATAGTAGTATTTCATTATTTTTAATGGCAAGCGTATTTGTAATCCGGGAAGGCTTAGAGCTAGTTCTGTTTGTTTTATCAAATGCACATTCAATCGCCTTTGTTGGTATGATTTCTATTTTACTAGGAATAATCGCAGCTGTCTTAATCGCATATTTATTTATCAAAACTACAATTAATTTAAATATTAAAGTGATCTTTACTTTACTGGGTATTCTATTAATTTTCTTTGGCGGTAAAGTATTCACCGAAGGTCTTTTCTCCTTTATCGATGCTACCCCACTAGTTGAACAAATCGTCTATTATGGGTTTGTCGTCATTTCTCTATTTATTTTATTTAAAAACAACATACTATCATTTTTCAAAAAATAAGATAGATTAGTCTAATGCGCCCCTCCCAAAATACTTCAATCAGAAACGAAAACCTGCAAGCTAATGTGGGTTTTCTTTTTTATTCTAAAATTTCTACCATCACTTTTTACACTTAACATCACTTTTCTGTATAGTTTTTCACATTCATACTATAATATTTTTATAAGATAAAGAAAGGTCGGTTACAATGAAAATTACAATTTCCGAAGATGCAATAAAATGGTTTAAAGATGAGATGGATGTAAAAGAAGGAGATACCATACGTTTTTTCGCGCGATACGGTGGAAATAGTACAATACATAAAGGCTATTCTTTAGGAGTTACTAAAGAACAACCTGTGAACATCGGTGAATCTATTACGGTTGATAACGTTGTTTATTTTATTAACGAAACGGATTTATGGTATTTTAAAGATTATAATTTAAACGTAATTGTAAATGAAAATAATGAATTACATTTTGATTATGAACCTAAATAATAAAAAGAGCTTAGGTAGCGTTTGTGCCTAAGCTCTTATTTGTTATTGGTTGTTGAAGTAGAAAGTTGAGTTTCTTCTTCAAGTAACTGGCAGATTAGTTCAATAAATTAGCCTTTTCATTTACGAGCGGTATGATAACTTCTATAGTTGTACCTTTGTTTACTTCACTCTCAATATGGACTTCGCCAAAATGATTATCTATGATTTTTTTACTTATCATAAAACCTAAGCCCGTTCCTTTTTGTTTCGTAGTATAGAATGGTTGGCCCAACTTACTAATCGTTTCTTCGGACATCCCGCCTCCTTCATCAATAATTTGGATCATCAATTTTTTTTCATCTCTTTTTTGGGTTTGAATCGTTAAATTCCCACCTTTTTTCATAGCTTCAATCGCATTTTTAATAAAGTTAATAAACACCTGTTTCATTTGATTTTCATCACAATTAATCTGAAGATCTTCCTTTAGAAACTCAGTGATAATTTCAACATTATTCATAATTGCTTCCGTTTTTAAAAGAACGATAATTTGAGTTAATAACATATGAATATCTGTCTGTTCCAATTTATTGATTTGTGGCTTTGCTAGAATAAGTAGTTCACTAAGAATTCCTTCGATTCGTTCACATTCTGACGACATAACTTTAAAATACTCTTCTTTATCTCCAAATCCATTCTTCATCAAATAAATGAATCCTTTTATAGAGGTGATAGGGTTTCGGATTTCATGGGCAATTCCTGCCGCTAATTGACCAGCAACAGATAGTTTTTCGGTGTTTTGTAACATTATTTGAGACATCTTCCACTCCGTAATATCCCTTAAAGTTGATGACCAACCATCCAAATTACCTTGTGCATCGTGAATGGGCGCTGCTGATAATATAACATTAACCTTAACCCCATCTTTTCGAACACGGATTGTTTCTTCTCCGAAAATAACCATTCCTTGCTTCACTTTACCTTCAAATCGTTTTACTTCTGTCAAAATTTCGTCTGGAATAAACCCCAAATCATACAAATGGACACCCTGTATCTCTTCTCCTGTCCAACCAAACATTGTCTCATATGCTTTATTAGAATGTACTACATCACCATTCCGATTAAAAATTAATATACCATCTACATTGTTTTCTATATATGATTCGAGTTGTTTCGATTTAATTTTGACCGTTTCCTCCGCTTTTTTTCTTGAGGTGATATTACGGCAAACTCCTGTGATTCCTGTCACATTTCCTTTCAAATCAACAATTGGAGAAAGAGTTGCACTAACGTGAATTAGACTACCATCCATACATTCTCTAATAGTTTCTAGAGCAACAACAGATACACCTGTCCTTACTTTATTATGAATTTCTTGAATAAAATCATTTAGAAAATCGGGAACAATCGGTAAAGTCTTCCCTATAATGCTTTCTGCTGAATAACCAAACATTGTTTCAAATGAGGAATTAATCTCTAACACTCGATCTTCCAAATCAATGACCCAAATTGCATCTGCATTGTTGTGAACAAAAGATTCTAGTCTTTCTTTCGTTTTGCTTAATTCATCCTGCTCCAATTGACGATCTGTGATATCTTTTGCAATTCCATATACTCCAACTATCTTACCATTGATAATAATCGGCATATTTGTAACATTTAAATAGACAACAGTTCCATTTTTATGTAATGTTTTTACTTGGTATCTCTGAGTAATACCTTCCGTAGCTCTTTTATAATGTTCCATTACTCGATCCAAGTCTACTTTACTTACTAGAGGTACAAATGACATCTGTAATAACTCCGATTCAGTATATCCGAACATTCTTTCCATAACTGGATTTACACTAAGATAATTTCCATTTAAATCAAAAGAATATACTGCATCTGGATTTTGTTCAAAAAGGGATTTGTAATGTTCGTCCTTTTGTGTTTGTGATAGCTTCCTATCAGATATGTCTTGGAAATATACACTTAATCCGTTTAATGAAGGATAGGCCTTCACTTCAAACCACATATTAAGTTGGGGAAAATATGCTTCAAATAAAACTGGTTTTTGTTCACGAATCGCTCTATGATAATGATTATAAAACACTAACTCTATTGCTTCTGGAAATTCACTCCATATATTTTTACCAACCAAGTTATCACGTTTACGAAAAAGTAGACGGGCAGCCGCTGAGTTTACATAAGTAAAATTCCAATTTACATCTAGCGCAAAGAATCCGTCGGTAACTCTCTCTAAAATCTCATATGCGTTTTCTTTTGTGTTACTCATCTGCTCCCTCGCTGTACATTTATATTTATTATTGTCAGTGATAGTCTACTCATTTGTAATTATTTATTCCTATTCTCTCAAAAGTAACTAATCTTGTCGAATGTACGAAAATCCTGCTATTAACATATTCATTTAACTTTTTGAAAAAAAGGAATCTTTTTAGTTCAAAAATCAACATTTTCATTTAACAGAGTTTTGTTTTATATACAAAAGAGTGCCCCACTTTTTATGTGAGGCACTCTTCATCAATTATTCTTCAATCTTTTTCTTTTTGCTTACTAACTTATAAATAACTGGAATGATGATTAGTGTTAAGAATGTTGAAGTTGTTAAACCACCAATTACAGTTACTGCTAATCCTTTCGAAATTAAGCCAGATGTTGAATTTGAAAGGGCCATTGGTACTAATGCAAGAATTGTCGCTAATGCTGTCATTAGGATTGGACGTAATCTTGTCTTTGAAGCCTCGATTAATGCGTCAGTTACATCTAATCCATTTCTACGGTTATGTTCAACACGGTCTAATAATACAACCGCATTCGTTACAACAATACCGATCAACATTAATAGTCCGATCATTGCACTCATTGATAGTGTTTGCTTGCCAATAAATAACGCTAAGAAAGCTCCCACTGGTACAAAGATTAATGATGTTAAAATAACAAACGGTGTTCTTAAGCCACCAAATGTCATACTCATGATTAAGAATACTAATCCAACAGCAACTACCATTGCTATTCCTAAACTGCTGAATCCATCTGTAATCATATCTAAACCGCCGCCAATTTTCATATCGACGCTTTTTGGTAAATCAATTTTATTTAAGTGACTTGTTACATCTTTTGTAATTGTTGCTGTGTCTTTACCTTTTACTTCTGCACTTACTGATGCATACATTTTTCCATCATCATGGTTGATTGAAACTGGTGCATCCTTTTGAGAAATTGTTACATAGTCTTTAATTTCTTTCGGACCTGTTGCAGTCATAAATTTAATTTTTTCAATATCTTCTTTTGAAGTTGCTTTAGTTTTATAGCCTACAGTAAGCTTATTTGTTTCGCCGTTTAAATCGTAATCACCGATTTCAACGTCGTTAATTTTTTCATTAATAGCTCCCATAACTTGGAACATTGAGATATTTTCATCGCGTGCTTTATCGTTTAATGTAATTTCTAATTTAGGTTGAACGTCTTTTAAATTATTAGAAACATTTTTCAAACGATCATCACTATTTAATTCTTTTTCAATTTTTGATGCTGCATCTTTTAAATCATTAAAGTTTGCAGAATATAAATTTACATCAATATTGTTCCCTGTTGGAGGACCATTTTGAGAAAGTTCTTTTGCTACGATCGTTGTACCTTTTACTTTCGCATCAACAATTGAAGGAACTTCTTTGTTAATTTTTGAAAGCTCTTTATTCATGTTCTTTCCATCTTTTAGATTGATTTGGAAGATCGCTTTATTTTTGCCACCATCCATATTCATCATAAAATCACGTTTACCACCAACAGTAGCTTGTACACTGTCTATTAGGTCTGAATCTGCAAAGTATTTTTCTAATTCTTTTGCAACTACATTTGATTGGTCCACAGTACTATTTGATGGAAGAGTTGCTGTCACTTGAAGTGTTTTATTTACACTACCAGGTAAGAATGAGAATCCTAATAAAGGAATCATCGATAATGAACCAGCTAACAAAACGATTGATAATAAGATAACAATCCATTTACGTTTTAATGCAGAGCGCAATAATTTTTCGTAGTTTCTCATAAAACGAGTATCATTACTATGCTCTTTTAATGGTTTTGATAAGAATTTTGCTCCTAATGTTGGAATTAAGATAATCGCAACGATTAAAGAAGTTAAAATTGAAACGACTACTGAAATTGCAAATGGTCTAAAGAATTCTCCAATAATACCACTTACAAATGCTAAAGGTAAAAATACTACTACTGTAGCAAATGTAGAGGATGCAATGGCACCGATTACTTCTTTTGTTGCATATAATGCCATTTCTTTTTTCTTATATTGGTTACCTTTTTGTTGTTTCCATCTGAAAATATTTTCAATTACAACGATACTATCATCAACAATACGTCCTATTGCAACAACTAGACCACCTAAAGTCATAATGTTCAATGTATAACCCAATGAATTTAATACTGATATTGTTGTAAAAATTGAAATTGGTAAAGATAAAATAGAAATTAATGTAGCTCGAATATTTCTTAAGAATAACAGAATTACTACTACTGTAAATAAAGCACCTAGTAGACCTTCCTTAATTAAAGAACTAACGGATTTTTCTATTTCTTTCCCGTTATCCATAATGACATGAGTTTCTACATTGTTATCCTTTTTAAATGATTTAATTTCTTTTTTAACATCTGTTGCTACATCCGCTGTATTTGAATCTTGTGTTTGAGAAACAGATAAAATATAACTTTCTTTTCCGTTATATCTAGAAATTTGATCTTGAACCGAAACTACTTTTACATCTGCAATGTCAGCAACAGTAACATTTTTTGGCGTAACTGTTTGTGCTTGTCCTGCACCTCTACCTAGTTGTGCTCCTTGAGTCATCGTACCCATTTGTGTACTTTGGGCAGCTGCACTAGATAAAACTGTTTTTTTGATTTGATCGACTGAGTTTAACGTACCTTTCATTCGAACAGAAACTGTTTTTCCATTATTCTCAACAGATCCTAATGGCACTGCGTAATCTAGACCTTGAATTGCCGTTTTAATAGTATCTAAAGAAATCCCTTTTTCTTCAGCTTTTTTATTATCTACAACGATTTGAATTTCTTCATCTTTAGTTCCTTGAAGACTTACATCACTAACACCAGTGATTTTTTTAATTTGAGGAAGTAAATCTTTTTCAATTGATTGTTGTAAATCTTTTACTTGTCCGTTATTTGCAATTGCAACTTGATAAATAGGAGCAGAATCCATCGCAATTCGCTGAACTGTCGCTTCTGCTTTATCAGGTAATTTTGTTTTATTGATTACATTATCAACGTCTTTTTCAATTTTATCCATATCCGTTCCAAATGGATAAATCAAAAAGATTGAAGCCATATTTTCACTTGAAGTACTTGTTAACTGATCATAGTTTTCAAGCTTCATTAAACCTGATTCGATTGGTTTAGTGACTTCAGTTTCTATATCCTCAGATGATGCACCAGGGTATACTACCTGTACTGCAACAGCTGGAAATGAAACATCAGGAAATGTTTCAATTTGTATTTTTTGGGCAGAGTATATTCCCCCTATTAAAACAAGAACACTTAATATAATAACTGATATTGTGTTCTTCAAACTTAATTTCGTTAAGCCTGCAAACATAATGTATCTATTTCCCCTTTCGATTCGTTACAATTCTAATACGTGATTAGTTTATCAAATCTATATGAACAGAATATGAACAATTAAGAACATAATTTGAACTTTTTTATTTTACAAGATTTTCGGTAGGATAATCGTAAAGCTAGTTCCTTTTCCAACAACACTTTCAACCTCTATTTTCCCTTGATGTATTTCCATTATTTTTTGTACAATCGAAAGACCAAGACCAGTTCCTTTTTTATTTCTAGAACGGTCTGCTTGATAAAATCGCTCAAATATCCGCTCAATATCTTCCTTACTAATTCCTAGCCCATTATCGCTAATGAGCACGTGAATATTATGATCTAATTCCAAAATATCTACTTTAATATACCCAGCCATATTTGAGAACTTAATCGCATTTTGAAGTAAATTAATCCATACTTGTTCAAGTAGTAAACGATCTGCCACTATTTCTGTTTGTGGTAAATTTAAAACTAATTGAAGCTTTTTACTTTCCCAGTGTGGCTCTAATGCCAAAATAATTTTTCGAATTTGTTCATCTAATTTGTAGGTCGTAGGCTGGAATGGGTGTTGCTCAGAGTCCAATGAAGCTAACTTTAATAATCTTTCACTCATCATTGAAAGACGTTCACTCTCTGTTTCAATAATGGATAAATAATGTTCCTTTTTTTCTTCAGTTAATTGCTTATTTCTTAAAACTTTTGCAAATCCCTTAATAGATGTTAACGGTGATTGAATTTCATGAGAAACATTTGAAACAAATTCACTTCTCATCTCTTCTAACTTGTTTAATTTATTCGTCATTACATTAAAGTTGGAAGCAAGTAATCCAATTTCATCCTTACGTTTAATCGTTACTTGAACATCATAGTTACCTTTAGCCAGTTCTTTTGTAGCACGAATTAGCTCTTTTACTGGCTTTACTAATAACTTAGCTACAAATAAAAATGTTACTGATCCAATGATTAATGTTGTCAGTAAACTAAAAAATAAAACTCTCCGCATTTTAAAGAACCCACGATCAATATTGGGCTGAATAAATAAAGCGTATTTATGCCCATCTTTTTGAAAAGGTAGGCCGATGAGATATCCTTTTGTTTGAACATCACTTTTGTTTAGAACGGTTAATACTTGTTCTTTTTTTATATTCTTCTTTTTTAGTGCTGTATTTTTCAAAACGATTTTACCCGACTCATCATACAGTGATAGATAAAAATTTTTACTAAGAATTTGTAACGTCGCATCTACTCCATTTTGATTATCTTGTTTAGAGTATATGGAAATAAAATTTTCTCCAACATCTATTAAATCACTTTGTACTTCTGTTTCAACATGTTTTATAAAGTATTTTGAAGCGATAAAAAAAGTAATGACTAAACTCAACAAAATAACTGAAATAAAGATTAAAACCAATCTTGTATACATGCTTTTCATGTGTGATTTTCCTCTAATTTATAGCCTAAACCTCTTATTGTAACGATTTCGACCGTAGCCTTTAACTCTCTTAGACGCTCTCGTATTCTCTTTATATGCACATCAACCGTGCGTTCATCTCCTTCATAATCAAGTCCCCATATTTGCTCAATCAAATCATTCCTCGTAAAAATTCTTCCAGCTTGACTAGCAAGCTTCATCAATAATTCAAATTCCTTTAATGGTAACGTAATCGATTGATCATTTGCTGAAATTTCATATTTAACTTGGTTAATCGTTAAATTACCTACAAAAATATTTTTATCAGTTAGTAATTGAAATCTTCTTAATAGAGCTTTTACACGTGCTACAATTTCCAAAGGATCAAAAGGCTTTACAACATAATCATCTACCCCTAGATCAAAGCCCTTTAATTTATCCTGAGATTCCCCTTTTGCTGTGACCATTAAAATCGGAATATCATAATACTTTTTAACCTCTTTTGTCAGCTCATATCCATCTACTTCAGGCATCATCACATCAACTACTACTATTTGAATATTATTGTCTTCTAGTATCGTTAATGCTTCTTGACCATTTTCAGCCTCAAGAACCGTATAGCCTTCACCACTTAAAAAAATAGAGATTAACTCGCGAATATTTGCATCATCATCGACAACTAATACTTTTACATGATTCAATAAATCCACCTACTTACATTTCCAAATAATTATGTACATATTATATAAATTCATTATGAACTAAATATGAATTAAGAAACCAAAACTAAATAAATAAAAAAGAGAATGGCTTAGTTGGCCACTCTCTTAAGGAACTATTAAATGTTTTTTCGACCTATTTTAATTTCTATAGTATCGGCAAATCAATCTATTCTAACGACTTTACCTGATTTTCTCTCTCTAACGATTCTCTTCCTATTCCCTGACTTTTTACATTTATATTTTCCATTTTCATCATCTACTACAGAATCCTTACGAGTCATAAATACTGCCATTAACATAGTTAAAATAAGAATTCCACCAAATATATACATTTCTAGCACTTCATAACCCCCACTTACTTCTTCATTTACCAAAATTGAATGCAAAAAAGACACTAGGAAAATCTCCAGTGCCTTAATAAGACATCATTTTGGAAACCTTCTCCCTACACGCCTACGAGGTTAGCTGTCGGATTCGGACCTAAAAAGTAGCCCTACCTAAAAAGGATTCACCCCAAAGTACAATTGCACAAAAATTGGTTCCCCCGCTTTAAAATTGAAATGTCCCTTTATTAATAGAAGAAACACTCAACTAAACTCAGCGATCTATGGTCATTTAATTTTATGTATATTACTTAAATTACAATTCAACTACTAAATTGTATACTATTTTACTAGTTAAAGAAACTAATATGTCTTTTGATTAAATATGTTGTGTCAATAAATGACCATTATGATAAGTATAAAAATCTTTTCCTAGTTGGTTTTTCAAATGAAAAATGAGCAAAATTACTTACTCATTCATGAGTCGATTCTCTGTTTTGAAATCCTAATTCACAGCCGGCTAACTCATGTAATCATTGATTAAGGTCCTTTAAAATAAGTAATAACCCCCATTATTAACATACAAGTGACATGTAACAAAAAGATGGTTCCAAGAATTCTTCCTGCGCTTTTATTCTTTTTCTTTGCCAATTTGTTTATTAAGAAAACAATAATAGCTATTACTATAATGAGAGTTAATAGAGGTAAAAAAATAAATAAGTCCGACATAGATTGTTCTCCTTTTTGTAATCTCTATACATTGATTTACTAAAAACTAATATTCTAGAGAGAATCTTTTATTCCTTGTTTATCTAAATCACCCGTTCGTACAAAAAGAAAAAAGGATTGCCATAGCAATCCTTTCTTAAATAAGAATCTGTTATTTCTCCCAAAGTTCAACCAATCTACCTTCAGGATCTTTAATCCAAGCAAACTTACCATATTCACTAACCTCTTTTTCCTTTGCAAGAGGTACACCCACTTGTTCAAGATGCTTAATCGTCTCGTCTAGATTATAAACTTGAAAATTTAACATTACTTGCTGTTCTGTTGGGAAATATCTGTCTTCTTCAGTAAAGAAAGAAAAGATTGTTTCATTTTCAGAATCGGGTTTAATAATAGTCCCATTCCAATTTTCTATTTCAACATTCAGCACTTTACTGTACCATTTTTTTAATGCATCCAGATTTTTAGTCCTCCAAAATATTCCCCCGAAACCTTTTATCATCATAATCAGCTCCCTAACTTTTTATAAATTTATTAAAATATTACTTTGTTTGCATAACTTTCTCTATTCGACGATCCGGTAATAACCACAAAATTGCAACGAATACATATATTATTTGAGCGAACCAAGGCCAGATCAAAGACGTGCAAACTGCAGATAAATAACAAACCACAGATACTTTTCCTTTCCAATCGTTACCTACAGCCTGTTTTAACTTTGAATTCTTTCCCTCTTTTTTGATAATTATACCTTGTAATATGAAGTAAGCTATTGCTGCCATTAAGAGTATTACACCATAAAGCATTGTAGGATAAGGCTTATAATGGTTTTCTCCCATCCAACCAGAAGCAAAAGGAATTAATGATAACCAGAAAAGCAAATGAAGATTAGCCCACATGATTGATCCTGTCACCTTTTGTAAAGTGTGTATCATATGATGGTGGTTGTTCCAGTAAATACCTACATAAATGAAACTAAGTAAATAACTAAGAAATGTTGGGAAAAGTTGTAATAAGTCTTTTATATTCGGACTATGAGGAATCCTAATTTCAAGGACCATAATTGTAATAATGATAGCAAGTACACCATCACTAAAAGCTTCTAACCGATTTTTATTCATTGTTCACTCCCTATTATTATTTGTCTTTTTGTTTTATTTATTTTTCTATCTATTTAAATTCCTTATTTCTTCATAAAATAATAACAACATAATTTTTAAAAATTATCAGATTGGCTAGTTTAAAGAATGTATTCTAAAGACATATCTAAGACGGGTCACTTAACAAGACTTTCTTCTAACTCACTTTTTTGGCGCAAGTGATGACGAAAATGCATATAAACCAAATCATACCATTCCCTTGCATTTAGCCAGCCGAACCCTCCATGCTGGACTTTATAATTTGGATTTATATCATCCACTTTTGATTCCCAGTGACTCAACCTTAGTATTACTTGATCAATTCTGCTGATGAGCTCGTCCTTGCTATCTGAATTATTAGGTGGATCATTTAGTTCATCCGGTAATTTAATTTTAATTGGTGGAAATCCCCCGATTTTATATAAATGCTCACCAAATTCCGTTTTCCCAAGGGGTTGTTCATCATTTAATGTAGCACAAGTTTCCAGGCTATCTAGGTATTCATGTGCACAAATAATTAAATGGTCATACATTTGACCAATAGACCAAACCGCCTCTTCAGATTTATACCTTAACTGTTCCAAAGAGTAATTTTGAAGCTCGTTTTTGTATGTATTAATCAGTTCAAGTTCGCTCAGGTTAGATTCCTCCTTTATAATCACTCAAATCTAAAATTTTACATTTTTTGCATATGTAACTAATCATTCAATATTCGTTTACAAATACCTTCTTCAAATTACCTTCCATTTATCTCAATTAAAAAATCGACTTTCCAGTCGATTTTTTGTACAACTAATTATACTTTAGATCCTTACTATAATAGAATCCTAATTACATAAACTTTATTTAAAAGCTAGATGATCTAAGTAAAGTGCAACCTTATCCAATATTGTTCCAATTCGGAAACTCAAAATAGGAATCTCTTAAATTAATGATTCCTCAAAAATTCGCTTTAGCAATGAAATATTCAATAAATTTTTAAATTTAATATGGAGTAGGTATAGCCGTTCCCGGTGGTCTCCACCAAGTTTCAACAGTTTTCCAAGCAGTATTATAATCGTAACCTTTTCCCATTAAATATCCGATAGCAACTGCTTCTGTTAATGCATGTTGATAGCCAAGGTGTTGTGCTTCTTTTAATCCATGGCTAACAGCTGGGTTTATTAATGTTAAAATTTGTTGTGGATTCACAGCTTGCTGTGGATTTCTAAAATAATCATTATGATTATAAGGTACATAATTGTAGAAGTTCATACTAACTTTCCTCCCTTTTGAATAACGTATTATGCAATTCTGGGCTTTCGAATCTTTATAATATATGTAGATTTGGGAGTTTGCGGAATAGGCTATAAGCATGGCTTAAAAATTTTTTAGGTGAAAATTACAAATTAATGCAAAGTGTGGTTTAAACTGCTATAATTCAAAAATGTTTCAATTGCAGTAACTAATTTTGTATCATCTTTTTTTGTCTTACCTTCAATTTCACTAGTTGTGAAACTCATTAACTTTTTGTTGTGATTATAAAATGTAACACTGTATAACCATCCCTTTACATCAGTCGTTTTATTTTGGACAACTTTAATATGTTTAATATCACTAATAAAGTTATTAATTGCTTTCTGTTCTGTTATTACAGTGTTCTTCCCATTCTGCCCGTTAGTAACTTCAATTTTATTAATTTCATTTAAATTCCCGTGAAAAACTTCTGAAAAACTCTTGCTATCCGTATTACATCCAAAAAGTAATGAAAATAAACTAATACAAAGAAGTATGCATATAATTTTTTTCATATTTACTCCACCTTCAAATATTTTTAAGTTAATAATATCAACTTAAAGACTTGTATAATTTGGGGGAATATCAAATTTTTCATATAAATTCAGACGATTCGTATGCACTTAATCTGCAATGTAGTTCAAGTAAGAAAGATCCACTTCTCTGACGATCATGTTGTTCAACTAAAGCATTCATTAGTTGAATAATGGTTTAAATAGTTGTGATTGATAATAGTTCATCTTTGTGAATTAAATAATCCTCATTTGATTCTTCATGAAAAATAAAAAAATATGTTTCTCCACTGTCATCTTCAAATGCTATATTCATCATACTAACCTTTGAAAATGGATTATTTAAATTTCCTAATTCATAACTTGGTTTAAATTCGAAGATGTACTCTTTATCTTCTTCAAGAGTGTATTCTTTGTTTTCAATTACTAATTTTATAGACAGTTTACTCATTCTTATATCCTCTTATCTGTAAAATGTGGACTTGCTGTTAAATTACAGCATGCATTAGCCAACCATGAATGTTTAGATTAACCACAGTCAATAGAAGTTATGTCGCACTTCCATAGTAGTTGACTTAGAATGTTACTATTCCCTAAATGCATCTGCCACTATATTACTGAATTCTCTTAAATAATACAGATAATTATCTCCACCATAGTTATATCTTTTGTTATACATTTTAGCTACAACTACATTATATTTAGGTATTACTAGAATAGTTGGTCCTGTTATTCCTAATATTTGATATGATCCTAGTGGTACTCTATCACCAATCTCACTGTTCTTTCTCGGAATATCTTGAACATACCAAAACAAGCCATTTTGTGGTAAGTCCTTATTTTTATAATTAGAATTTTGAACTTGAGTTGCTATTTCAATAACTTCCTTCGGGACTACCTGTTTTCCATTTATATTTCCTTTATTTAAATGAAGATTACCCCAGTATGCAAATTCTCTTGTTGAGACATGAAGGTTAGACTCGGAGCCATCACTTGAATATCCTAATTTAAATGCTGCTTCTTTGTCAGGATTATCAATTACTTTAACTAATCTCTCATTTTCTTTTGTATCCCAACTAGTTTCTTTTAATCCTAATGGTGTAAAGACCCGTTCTTTTAGTAGTTCTGGAAAGCTTTTGTTATACAGTTTTTTTATGAGATTTGTCATCATTGATATGTTAATCCCTCTATATGCCCACCCTTGACCCGGTTCAAATTCTCTAAAAATAGATCCATGATCTGTCTCATTCAACCCATGTGAATGTGTAACTAAATGTCTTATTGTTGTTTTTCCAAGTATTTTTTCATCTAGTTCATCAAAATATTCGATTGCATAATCATCAAGGCTTTTAATTTTACCTTCAATAAGTGCAAACGCAACTGCTAATCCTAAATAACTTTTTCTTGCAGAAGCAACATTGAACTTAGATGTTCGTGTTACGGGTATAGAAATATCAGAATTACTATGAAAACCATTATACTTTTCTAGCACGATATTATTATCTTTCATGATGATTAGAGCTGAAGCAGAACTTCGATTTCGATCATTTATATTATCTACCCAGTTTACTATTTCTTTGAATTGATCACTCATATACTTTATCCACCTATACTTCGATTAAATCTATTAATTCAACATTTAATTAGGTTTTCCTTGTTCAACAATTCTGCCATTATGTTGAACAATAAAAAGACAAATATAAAAAAATCACTTTAAAAATCTGACTATTATAATTGTTAGGAACAATAGATGCCACACTCCTACGGAATATGTGGATCCTGAGCCCATTTACGTGACGTGGAGTCTTAGGTATCATGCTCAGCAAGCACCTGTAATGCAAATCTAAGTTCTATTTTCAACGATATTAAATCTAAAATAGGTCTGATAATTAAAATCTAATTAACTTTATATCCGCAAAATAATAAGTTATTAAATTTTCTAAGACGTAATAATATTCTTCTTGTTAAATAGTGGAATAATATGGAATACTAAAGCTAATAACTATTATTTTATTTGTTGAATAATAACTTCAGGAGTGTCTTATGAATAAGTTTCGGATTAGTAAAGTAGGTTTATTTAAACTATTTTTCATTTCAATATTGCTCGTTACATTTATATTTGTTGGAAAAAACGTACTTTTAAATTTCGACTTTAAAATGTTCTTTAACTATATGGAGTCTCTTACATTAATACAGTATATTTTGATTTTTGCATTAGGTATTATAGCCGTATCTCCAATGTTTTTATATGACTTTGTACTTGTAAGACTATTAAAATTAGATTTCAGTTTTCGAAAAATATTAATGGTAGCTTGGCTTGCAAATACTTCCTCAAACCTAATTGGTCTTGGTGGGGTAGCAGGTACTACCATTCGAACACTATTTTATCGAAAAGATCGCACCGGACCAGAAATTGTTAAAGCAGTGAGTAGTGTAACGATATTCTTACTTTCTGGATTATCGATATTGAGCTTAGTTTTATTTACTGGAATATTTAATTTATCATTTTTAAATGAATATAAGTATTTATATATTGCTATTATCATTGCAATTTGTTATTTCCCGGTTATGTTTTTAGTCGTTTATTTAAAACGTAATTTTTTCTCGGAGAATTTCTCCGCAAAATATATGCTTTCACTGGTTGTCATTTCTTTATGTGAATGGTCATTTATTTTTTTATTCATTTACTTCATTTGTTTATTTTTACATATCGACATTTCAATCATAGAGGTATTACCTGTTTTTTTAGTAGCCTCTGTTGCAGCACTCTTAAGTATGATTCCAGGTGGACTTGGATCTTTTGATTTTATTTTCCTACTAGGTTTTACATACTTTGGAATCGACAAGGAAACGACACTTCTTGTTTTATTGATTTATCGTTTCAGTTATTTCTTTTTCCCGTTTGCTTGCGGTATTATTTTAGCTCTTAAATTATTATGGAATAAAATAAATCAGTCATTTAATAATATTCCAAATCAAATTTCTACTTATTTAGGGCATAAACTTTTAACGATTTTAATATTTTTATCTGGCGTTATTCTATTAATTTCTGCTGCTGTTCCTAGCATGCTTTTAAGAATTAGTCTTTTAAATTTAATTTTACCTTCGACAATTATTAATATTTCACATTTAATTTCTGTCACAGCAGGCTTTACATTGTTAGGACTCTCTCGTGGAATTGATTATAAAGATAAAAGAGCATGGTATATTACACTATTCATGCTAATTGTTGGGGCAGTTACAACGTATTCAAAAGGATTAGATTATGAAGAAGCTCTTTTTGTATTAGCAGTTGCTTTTATCTTATTTATTTCAAAGAAACAATTTTATAGAGAAAGCTTCGTTTTAACTTGGGGTAAGCTGATTGTTGATAATTTTATTTTATTCTTCTTTTTAGGTAGTTATTTACTTATTGCTTATATCAATCTACCTCAAACAAATGTCAAAATACCTGCTAAATACTTGCCTTATATACTTGTTAATTCGAGGGACATCGTTATTAGTGCAGTTCTTGGTTTTGCAGCTGCTTTACTATTCTTTTATATCGCATTTTTTAAAGTTAAAAGAAAACAATTTGAATTTATAAATACGAAAGCTGAAGAAGAAAAAATAAGAGAACATTTTAATCAGTATGGTGGTACCGAACTTTCACATTTGGTATTTTTACATGATAAATATTTATTCTGGGCTCAAGATGAGACAGTGTTATTTATTTTTCAGCCATATGCAGACAAATTAGTTATTTTAGGTGACCCAGTCGGTGATAAGTCTCGTTTATATCCTGCTATTGAGGAATTGTTAAACTATGCCGATCAATTTGGATATACACTCGTCTTCTACCAAGTAAACTCAAATTCACTATCCTATTTACATGAAAACGGGTTTGATTTCTTTAAACTTGGTGAAGAAGGCTTTACTGATATCTCAACATTCACCTTATCAGGAAAACGTAATAAAGGAATACGTGCACTTTACAATAAATTTGAACGTGAAGAATATAGCTTTGAAATTATAGAACCACCTTATTCAAATGAATTCTTTACGGAATTAAAGGAATTATCACAAGAGTGGCTAAAAGGGCGAAAAGAAAAAGGGTTTTCACTTGGCTATTTTGATGAGGATTATATCAAACTTGCGCCTGTAGCTATTATTAAAAATAGTGAAAATAAAATGATCGCTTTTGCATCCATTATGCCAAATTATAATGATCATACGATTTCAATTGATTTAATGCGCCATAAAGTTGACGCTCCAAAAGGAATTATGGACTTTATGTTTGTTAACTTAATTGAATGGTTTAAGTCTAGAAATTTTCATTATTTTAATGTCGGTATGACACCTTTAGCAAACGTAGGACTATCTAAGTATTCATTTACAAGTGAGAAAATTGCAGCGCAAATTTATCAATATGGACAATTTTTATATCACTTTCAAGGTTTAAGAAGTTTTAAAGAAAAATATGTTAATTCTTGGACGCCTAAGTTTTTGGCCTATCATAAAAAAACATCCTTACCGATCACAATGCTACAAATAACATCGTTAATTTCTAGGTCTAGAAAAAATTAAATTTACAGCCAGTTAATGTATTGAACATTGACTGGCTTTTTTATTGTGAATAAGTTGATTTTCACTTCAAACCTGCTCAATTAATAATCAAAATAAAAAAATTGGTAAAAAATAATAGTTATTATCGCTTGCAAAACTATTTGCCATCAATTATGATTGTGTCATATTAAATTGTGCACAATAAATATAGAAGGATGTTGATTGAATGAATAAAGAAAATCAGCTTTTGCTCGAGAATCAATTATGCTTTTCAATTTATGCTTGTTCTCGAGAAATTACGAAATTATATCGCCCAATCTTAGATGATATCGGTATAACGTATCCGCAATATCTTGCATTGCTTTCGCTTTGGGAAAAAGACCAACAAACTGTTAAAGAACTTGGGGAAACTCTTTTTTTAGACTCAGGAACTCTTACACCAATGCTAAAACGGATGGAATCTGCCGGACTAATTATTCGCAAACGTGATTCGAGTGATGAGAGAAAAGTATTTATTACATTAACTGAAGAGGGTACTAAATTAAAAGAAAAAGCTTTTTGCATCCCTGAGAAGTTTTTCAAGGAAAGTAATGCTTCTCAAGAGGAGTTTTTAACAATATTAAATCAAACAAAGGCTTTATTAAAGAAAGTTCAATCTGCAAATGAAAATAAAAAATAGATCATTAATATTAAGGAGAGATTGTAATGGAAAAATTATATACTGCTACAGCAACTGCAACAGGTGGACGTGACGGAAGAGTTATTTCATCAGATGATTTTATTAATTTATCACTTAAACCACCAGTGGAATTAGGCGGACCTGGTGGAGCAACGAATCCTGAACAACTGTTTGCAGCTGGTTATTCAGCTTGCTTTGACAGTGCATTAAATTTAGTAGCTCGCCAACAAAAAATTAAACTAGAATCTACATCAGTAACTGCAAACATAACAATCGGTAAAGACCCTGCTGATGGAGGATTTAAATTAGCTGCTCAGCTTGATGTAAAAGTACAAGGTGTTCCAACAGAAGTAGCCGTAGAACTAGTAAAAGCGGCACATGGCGTTTGCCCATATTCAAAAGCAACTAGAGGAAACATGGACGTACAATTAAGAGTAATCGGATAATATTTAATATAAAGGGAGAAGGAAAAATTTTCACTTACCTCCTTCTCCCTCTATTCTTATCCTTGTTCTATGATCGTTTCATACTTCAGTGAATCGTCTTTTGTGAAGAATTTTCTATAGGATAGAAGTGTTGAGGAGAATACACTAATTGCAATTGCACCAATTAAAATGCATTCTATTAGCAATTGATATTTAATCGCATATAAAGGACTTATTCCAGCAAAGATCATTCCTGTCATCGAACCTGGTAAAGTAACAATTCCTACAGTTTTAGCTCGATCAATTGATGGAATTAAGGCAGCTTTAATTGAATTTTTTATGACATTATTTGAAGCTTGTTTAGTTGTTGCACCTAAGCATAATGCAGCTTCAATTTGGTTTTTATTTGCCTGAATTTCAGCTCTAAGTCTTGTTAATGCTAAACTATTTGCATTCATTGATGTGCTAATAATCATACTTGATATTGGAATAACATATTGAGCTTTTAAAGCAATTTTGTTTGCTACCAATACGACTCCTAAAGAAATCATGACGCCTAGTAAAATACTAATAAATGAAATAAAAAATGCGCCTTCAATCTGGTGAGACCTTTTACTAGAAGTATAAGCGCCGAATAAAATCATACAAAATAAAATAATGATTACAACTAATAAATGTTTAACTTGCAGTATGTATTCAAGTACATAGCCCATAATCATTAATTGAATGACTGTCCTAACTGAAGAAATGCCAATGTCTTTTTCAACACCAAGCTTTTGATAATAAGACAATCCAATAGCAATTATGATCAATAGAAATGTCAGCGATACACCTGTTATTTGCAAATTCCCTTCCATTTCCCCACCTCTTTAAGCAATTGTAGAAAGAAAATCTTTCCCTAATTCAGTGCGTGGATTATTAAAAAATTCATTAACAGGACTCACTTCTACTAATTTCCCGTCAATAAGTAACCCTACTCGATCAGCTATTTGTTGAACTAGATCCATATTATGTGTAACAAGAATAACTGTTAGATTTTCTTCTCTTTTTAAAGTTACTAGAAGCTCCTGAATATGTAGAGTCGATTGAGGGTCTAATGCTGAAGTAATTTCATCACATAATAAAATAGTTGGTTTCATAGCTATTGCTCTTGCGATCGATACTCTTTGCTGTTGACCAATCGAAAGCGTTAAAGCATTTCGATCAAGTAATTTCGTCTCTAATCCTACTTTTTCTAATAAAGATTTCGCTAGTGTTTTGGAATCTGTCTTATCATAGTTTCCAGTTAATTTGAGTCCAAACAAAATATTATCCTCTATGCTCCCTTCAAATAATGAAGGAGTTTGCAGGATCATTACTGCATTTTTTCTTAAATTTTGAGGAGTCATTTTGTAAATTGATTGTCCATTTAAATGAATATCACCTTTGCTAATCGACTGTAATCGATTTAAAGTCCGGAGCAATGTCGATTTCCCTGCCCCTGAAGTTCCAATTAAACAAAAAATTTCCCCCTTATTCGTTTGAAAAGTAATGTTTTTAAGAATTGAACTACCAAGAATATCTACACTTATATTGTTAATTGATAATGTCATTCTATTTCACCTCTTTCTAAATGAAAGGTGTCCCATACTTGGACACCTCAGACTGTTGACAAACGCTCGCTTTCTTCGTTGCTTCGCCTGTCTGCGGTGCTCATTACCGTCTAAGGTAACTCCGCTCCTCACCAGTCTTCACGCCTCGAAAGACAAGCGCTTGCAATCAGTCTGAGAATCAAGCTTTTAGTACTTTGTCTACAAACTAAGGTGTCCTATATTTGGACACCTTTTTAGAGTTGATTAAATTATTTTTCTTCCTCGCCCATGAGGTATACACAGTGGCGTTCCGAATAATGGATCCTTCACAATATCGCAGTTCATACAGAAAACGTCACAGATTAAGTTCTGATTAATGATTTTTTCTGGGTCTCCTTCTGCGTAAACTTCACCATTTGAAATCGCAACAACATTGTGTGCATATCGACATGCTAGGTTAATATCATGTAGTACCATAACAATTGTACGCTGTTCTTTTTCATTTAATTCGTAAAGTAAGTCTAAAATCTCGATTTGATGTGTTAAATCCAAATAGGTTGTTGGTTCATCTAATAGGATTGTATCTGTGTCCTGAGCCAATGTCATCGCAATCCAAGCACGTTGACGTTGTCCACCAGATAATGAATCGACTAATTGATCCTTTAATTCATACATATTTGTAATTTTCAAGGCATGATTTACTTTTTCTTCATCTTCTTTTGACCATTGTTTTAACCAAGTTTGATATGGATATCTCCCTTGTTTTACTAATTGAAAAACTGTTAAACCTTCAGGTGCAACAGGACTTTGAGGTAGGATTGAAAGATTACGTGCAATTTCCTTTGTAGGTCGCTTACTTATTTCTTTTCCATCAAGTAAGATGGTTCCACTTTTTGGTTGAAGTAATCTTGCAAGTGAACGAAGTAATGTTGATTTTCCGCACCCATTAGCTCCAATTAGAACTGTGATTTTTCCTTTTGGGATTTGAAAATTTAATTCGTTTATAATTGTTCGATCATCATACGATAACGTTAATTTTTCTGTTTCGATTGCGCTCGTTGACATCTTATCACCTTTTTCCAGTCTTAAATAATAAATAGATAAAATATGGTGCACCAATTACGGCAGTAAATACACCAGCTGGTATTTGAATTGGACTAAATACCGTTCTTCCGATTGTATCAGCCACTAATACCATGATGGCACCGATTATTCCAGATAAGGGAATCAATGCACCGTAAGAAGCACCAACTATTTTCCGAGCAATATGGGGTGCAATTAATCCAACAAATGCGATTGCTCCTGCAAATGCAACTGCACCAGCTACTAATGCTGTACTTATAAATAACAAGATTAGTCGATTTTTTTCTACTTGAACACCTAAGCTTGTTGAAACTTCATCTCCAAGTTGTTGCGTATTGATTTGTCTAATAAACGATAAAGCTAACACGATAAAAATTAGAGTCCAGACTGTAATGATTTTAACCTGTTCCCAGTTCGCTCCATATACGCTCCCGGTTAACCACATATTCGCTTCAGTTGCTCTAAAAATAGGTCCAATAATCATAAAGAATGAAGTTGTCGCTTGAGCTAATGCCGAAAATCCAACTCCTACTAAAACTAATCTTAATGGCCTTAATTCCCCATCCTTATAAGCAAAAGCATAGGCAAATACTAAACTGATGATGGCACCGATAAATGCCGCTAATGGTAGCCATTTTATACTTACTGTTAATTGATTTGTTCGATCATTACTAAAAATGGCTAAAAATAATACAACGGCAGCACCTGCTCCACCTGTTATCCCAAGAATATCCGGAGATGCTAGTGGATTTCTAACTAACCCTTGAATAATCGCTCCAGCAATCGCTAAAGAAAGCCCAGCAAAAATTGCAATGATGATTCGAGGCATTCGAAATGCTTGAATAAATAATTCATCTATTTTTTCACCATCACCAAAAATAACAGATAATACTTTTGGAATAGAAATGTAACGGTCACCTAGCGTTAAGCTCACTATAAATGAACTGATCAGTAAAAGAAGTGCAATGATTAAAACGGAAAATAATTGCTTGTTAAATAGTAGTGAAAAATACTTGTTTCTTAATTTGAGCATGTTCATTTTACTGTACCGCCTTTTCTTGCTAAGTAAATAAAAAATGGTGCACCAATAACTGCGGTCATAATACCAACTGGCGTTTCTTCTGGCATTAATATGTAACGCGATCCTACATCAGCTAATAGAAGTAAAATTGCTCCGAAAATACCGCAAAATGGAATCATCCAGCGATAATCATTTTTAACGAACATTCTAACTATTTGAGGAACAATGATACCAACTAATCCTATTGGTCCTGCTATACTTACAGCACCACCTGCTAGAATGATCACTAATACGACTAATGTCGTCTTTAATAAAGCTGTATTTTGCCCTAATGCTCTAGATACATCTTCTCCCAGCATGAATGTGTTAATCTTTCCACCAAGTGCAAGTGAGATCACCCAAGCTATTACGATATATGGTAGTACCATATGTAAAGAATCAAGTGAACGACCTTGAACTGAACCTGCTAGCCAAAATAGAACTTGCTCTAGTACTACTTCATTAGTTACTAGTAAGCCTTGGGTAATTGAGCTAAACATAGCTGCAATTGAAACACCGGCTAGTGTTATTTTTAATGGTGTCGCTCCGTCTCGCCCTATTGAACTTAACCCAAATACAAATACCGCTGATAATGTAGCTCCTATAAATGAAAGCCATATAGTCGCATTAGGTGATTGTAAATGGAAAAATGTAATACTAAGTACAATCATCATTGAGCTACCTGCGTTAATTCCTAGAACGCTAGGTGATGCTAAAGGATTTTTCGTTAAAACTTGCATAAATAAACCGGCGATTGCTAAGCTTGCTCCTACTATTGAAGCAATAATCGCTCTTGGTAACCGAACATTTTGAATAATTAACTGTTCATTTGATCCATCAAATTGTGTAAATGAATGGATTAAACTTGTAAAACTAGTATCCGTATATCCTAGTAAAATACTAGAAAAAAAACAAATTACTAACAATAAAATACAAGCTACTAATACGATAACTCTTGATCTTAGGTGAATTAGCATTTTATATCTCCTACTATTCTATTCTCTTCTAATAGTCTAAATGATACGAATTATCAAGTCAATGAGAATGATTTTCATTTTCTTATTGACTTCTAATCAAATCTTAATCTATAATACTACCGAGAGAATTGATAATCATTATCAACTAAAAAGGGAGAACATTCTATGAACAAACTAAAATTTTCTTCACTAATTGCTCTATTCATAGCAGCAATTATGGTATTAGGTGCTTGTGGTACAAAAAAATCAGATGAAGCTTCTGGTAGTGAAAGTAAAAAAGCAAATACAATTACGATTGAGCATGCAATGGGTACGACAAAAGTTCCTGTTAATCCTAAAAGAGTTGTTATTTTAACAAACGAAGGAACTGAGGCTTTACTAGCATTAGGTGTGAAACCGGTTGGTGCTGTTAAATCATGGACAGGAAATCCTTGGTACGATCATATTTCTAAAGATATGGATGGCGTAGAAGTTGTAGGTGTGGAAAGTGAAGTTAATCTTGAAAAAATCGCTGGCTTAAAACCAGATTTAATCATTGGTAATAAAATGCGTCAAGAAAAAGTATATGAGCAATTAAGTGCAATTGCACCAACAGTTTTCGCTGAAACATTACGTGGAGATTGGCAAGAAAATTTCAAATTTTATGCAAAAGTATTAAACAAAGAAGAACAAGGCAATAAAGTATTAGCTGATTATACAAAACGTGTTAATGATCTAAAAGCTGAATTAGGTGATAAAGTAAATCAAAAAATTTCAATGGTCCGTTTCATGGGTGCTGATGTACGAATCTATCACCAAGATACATTCTCTGGTGTAATACTTAAACAATTAGGATTCCAACGTCCAGAGGAACAAAATGCTCCTGATTTTGCTGAAAGAGGCGTAACAAAAGAACGTATTCCAGCAATGGATGGAGATTACATATTCTACTTTACGTTTGATGACGGTAAAGAGTCTGGATCTAAGCTTGAAAAAGAATTTACAGAAGATCCTTTATTTAAAAAGTTAAATGCTTCTAAAAATGGACATGTCATTAAAGTAAATGATGTAACTTGGAACACTGCAGGTGGAATCAAGGCTGCTTACTTAATGTTAGATGACATTGAAAAGACTTTTATTAAATAATAGAATTTAAAAAGGTTTACCTTTATTGTCAGATTGAATGACAATTTAGGTAAACTTTTTTTGTTTAAGTTGGGGTCTGGCCTATTACCATTCCTGCAATACTTGCTTATCCCGCTTTCCCTGCATCCTTAGCATTTCCTGCAATTAGCGTAAGCATCATATGCTCTTGGTCCCAATATTCATTGTTAAATTTTAAACTATTAGGTGTTTTAGCGAATGTTTTGAATCCTAGTTTTTCGTATAGTTTTTTTGCTGTTTCGTTTCCTTCTATGATATTTAATGTAAGTTGTTCAAGTCCTAAGCTTTTTGCTAAATGGATTGCTTCTTCGATTAGAAGATAGCCTGCCCCCATTTTACGAGCTCTGGTAGATACATAGACAGACTCTATCTTTCCTTTGTGCTCTGCTTTAACCTTTTCAAATGTTTTTAAAGTGGTTACTCCAATTAATTCACCTTTGTCAGTAAATGCACCGATTGTATAATTTTTATCCTTATCTAAGATTTCTGCTTTGTATTCAATAGGGTCATCTTGATCAAGTATTTCATCCATAGTGGTACTAAAAACTTCAGGATTCTCTTTTAAACCTTCTAAACGAATATTAAGATAGATTTCTGCATCTTCTTTAGTTAATAAACGTATCTTCATACTTATCCCGTTGCCAAAAAATTATAAAAACTAATAAACATCTATTATTTTTATAAATTTGTTTTCTTCCCTGTTCTACGTGTTCGATTTCGCTAGACTATAGCTAATCTCGTTTGATATAACACTCCAAGGGCGTAAATTCGGATACAACGAATCCTACATATTAACAATGACATTTAGTTGTCAAATTGCTAATTCATATCGTGACAAGTTGATTGCTGCATTTAAGTCTCTATCCATTTTATGACTGCATTTACAACTGTATAAACGATCAGATAGCTTTATGTCATTTTTAATGCTTCCGCAACTTGAACACATTTTAGAAGAAGGATACCATTTATTAGCTTCTACAAACTCAATCCCGTATTTTTCACATTTATATTGAACTTGTCGTTTAAATTCGTACAAACATTGTTTCGCAATCGCTTTAGCCAAATGCTTGTTCTTCATCATTCCTTCGATGTTTAAGTTTTCCATTACTAAACGATATGGCTTGGTTTTCACAATATCGTTTGAGGATTGATGGAGATGATTCATTCTAATATTTGATAATCTTCTATGTAAGTGTCGTATCTTCTTTTCGATTTTTATAATGTTGCCCGTTTTGACGAAACGGTTTCCCTCCTTATTCTTATTGTATTTACGGGAAACTTGACGCTGCAACCTACGTAGTCGTTTCTCCGCCTTCTTTACTGATATCGTTTTATTAATGTTTTTCTTCTTCTCCCCATCAGAACAAATAGCTAATTTATTTATTCCAACATCTACCCCAAGTGAGACATCTGTTAATTCAACAGTTGGTCTCGATGTATCAATTCCTACTGAAAGATACCAATATTTCCCGTCAAAACTAATCCTAGGATTAAAGTATTTTTCGTTTGGAATTGTTTCAGAGGTTACTGTCCAACCGACTTTCTCAATTAATACTTTATTTCCTTTTACTTTCAACTTTACATTATCGTTATAGAAAGAAGCTTTAGATTTTCTGCTACTTTTGAATCGTGGTTTATGAGTTAGCCCTTCGAAAAACCTCTTATAGGCATCACAAAGATCTTTAATTGCTTGTTTCGTAATATTGTTAGATACTTCATATAGCCAAGCAAATTCATCTGTTTGTTTTAAAATTGTCAATTCTTTTCTAAGTATTCTATCTGAAATAATTTCCCCACCAATTTTATAATTTTCTTCTTGCTTCGCTAAAGCCCAGTTATAGGCCCATCGAGCTGTACCTACTGATTTCCATAGTTGTATTGTTTGTTCCCTAGTTGGTTTCAATCTCACTTTCTTAGCAAGTATCATTTTCTATTAACTCCTTATTTCTTTAGAACATTTTATTGCAACTTCATATGTGTCACATAAATATCCTAATCGAATTAAATATTTTTAATAGAAAATAATAATTAAGTTGTTCTTGCGAATTATATTGAGCACCGCCTACGGAAACACGATAAGGTTCAATTTTATTAGTGTTATCCCAGTTTCTAGGTGTCTGTTCTGCTCTTCCTAAATTTCTGACAAATTCGTCAATCGAATAAGTTTTCAACCAAATCACCTCATATATATTAAAACATGACAAGTGATTTCCATTACCGATAAATTGTGCCATTTTTGTAAACTAAAACTAACTGTTATTAACCTCCGTAGTTCTTGCAAAGTATATTTTATATAACAAATGCAAGGTTTTCAACGCTTTCAAAATCCAGACTCTAGTAAACTCCCATTGTCATAAACTTGTAAAAAACATAAAAAAACGCTTGTACACCAAGCGTTTAGACGATCCTCTTATCATGATTTTTCACAATTCCTGTTACAGAAATGTTAGGTTTGTCATAGTCATTAAGTAAACTTTACTAAATCACACAATCTAGTTTTTTATTAAATAAACTCTTTCTGGCCTTCCGATTGTTCCGTACGCTAAATCGGCTAATACTTTTCCTTCAGATACTAGATATTCTAAATATCGTCGGGCAGTTGTTCGACTAACGCCAATTTCTAGCCCTATATTCTCAGCAGTCATTCCATTATGAACTTCTTTTATCGCAAATAACACTTTATCTAAAGTAAGTCGATCAATTCCTTTAGGGTATATACTTTGCTCTTCAATTATCGAATTATTTTTTCCGATTAAACCATCTATTTCTTCCTGAGTTAGATAAGCACTTTTTGATTGTAGGCTTTGCACTTTATTTGAATAATTTACATAACGAATTAGAGACTTTTTAAAACGATCAAAAATGACTGGCTTTATAATAAAATCAAATACACCATAATGTAAGGCCTTATTAACTGAATCGATTTCTTTGGATGCTGTAATCATAATCACATCTGCTAAAATTGAATGTTTCTTCATCCATTGTAAAAAATCTAAGCCATTCATATCTGGAAAATAAACATCTAGTAATACTAGCTGCGGTTTTAGAATCTCAATTAAATCAACTGCTTCTTGGTAATTTGTCGCAATACCAATTACACTAAACCCTTCAATTCTTTCAATAAATCGTTGATGAATTTCTGCAATTCTACTATCATCTTCAACTATTAACACTTCTATAAAATTCTTTTTCATCGTATCTGTTACTCTCCTTTTGGCGTTTCGGAATGGCAACAATAAATGTAGTTCCCCCATGTTCATTTGAATGAAAAGTAATTTGTCCGTTTAATTTATGGAGTAATCTTTGAACTAGGTGAAGTCCAATCCCTGAGTTTTTAGATTTCTCCTTAGAAGTAATACCATATTCAAAAATCTCATCGATTAATTCTTCAGGGATTCCATTTGCATTGTCCTCAATTTCAATCACTAAATCTTCACCTAAATCAGTAAGAAATAGTGAAACAAGCTTTTCTGATTTATTCGTTTCTAATACTGCATCGAAAGCGTTATTTAATAGATTTCCGATTATGGTTATTAAGTCTTCCCGATTTATTTCTTTTGGGACATCAGCAAAACTACTATTATAATCAATGTTAAAGTCTACTTTTAACTCATTAGCTAAACTTATTTTTCCTAATAGAAGTCCTGCTACAACCGGGTCTGAAATTTCTTCCATAATAAAATGGATAATATTTTGAGTTATATTTGATTCCTTTGAAATTAATTCAATCGCTTCTTGATAAGATTCAAGCTGTATTAAGCCTAAAATCGTATGTAACTTATTCGAATATTCATGTGCCTGTGCTCTAAGGCCTTCTGAATACGCTTTGATTTGTGATAGTTCATTTAGCAATTTATTCAATTCTGATTTTTCCCTAAAGGTTGTTACAGCTCCAACAATTTTAGAATTCACTCCAACAATCGGTATACAATTAATAATCATTACTTTTTCATTTATTAAAAACTCTAAATCATAAATTGGCTTACCAGTTTCAACTACTTTCTTCAGATGTGAATTATGCAATATGTCTTCGATTTTTAATCCTCTAAGCTTTAAATTATTAGGAATTGAAAGTACTTTATGAGCATTTTCATTTACTACCGTAATCTCTCCATATTCATCAATTGCAATGATCCCTTCATGAATGGATTCTAAAATTGCATGTTTTTCTTTGTACATCCTTCCAATTTCTTTCGGCTCCAATCCAAATATCGATTTTTTAATATTAAATGATATTAAAAAAGCTACTCCTATGCCAAGTAATAATATGACAATACTATTTTTTATTAGTTTTTTACTAAACGCTTTTGCCTCATGATCGATATCTTTTATTAAGTAGCCTACAGAAACAACTCCAATTACTTTACCATTATCATCAAAAATAGGAGTTTTTCCCCTTAAAGAAGGACCAAGTGTACCAGTCGATTCTGATACGATTTCCTGTCCCTTAAATACTTTATCATTATCCCCGCCAACCATTTTCTTACCAATTAGCAATGGATTTGGATGTGAATAACGTACTTCATTTCTATTTCCTACAACAATAAATTCCGCTCCAACTTTCTCTCGGATCTTTTCAACGATTGGTTGAACGATCCCCGATGGATTTTCACTTAGAAATGCTTCACGAACTACTGGCATATTTGCCACTGTTTGAGAAATAGCTAAGGCCTTTAGACCCTTTTCATGTTTAAGGTTTTTTAGAAACATTTCTTGAGATACTATTTCAAAAACACTACTAATCACTAGAATGAGTACAGAAATAAAAATGATCAACTTATAATGTAAACGCATAAAATTTCCCCTTATATTTTTATAATAATCAAAAAACTCCTTTTATTAAAGGAGTTTTGTTAGAATATTTTAAGCTTCTACATTAATCACTACTTCTTTACCTTTCAATTTAATAATAATTGGAATGAGAATCCAAAGTACACCAATGATTAAAAATACTAATGAGATAGGATGAGTAAAGAAAATACTATAATCACCATTTGATACAGTTAAAGCTCTTCTTAAATTATTTTCAATCATTGGTCCTAAAACGATTCCTAATACTAATGGTGCGATTGGAAAATCATTTTTCGAAAGGAAATATCCGAAAATACCACATGCTATTAATAGAAGTAAATCATTTACAGATACTTGAACGGCATAAACACCAAATATTGAAATGGCTACAATTAGTGGCAATAAATATTTCTTCGGCGTTTGAATAATCTTTGCAAATATTTTTACTAAAGGCATGTTTAAGATAATAAGCATTACGTTACCGATAAACATACTTGCAATTAATCCCCATGCTACGTCAGGATGTTCATCAAATAATAGTGGCCCTGGTTGTATGTTATACATCATCAAAGCACCCATTAAGATTGCAGTTGTTCCTGAACTTGGAATCCCTAAAGTTAATAAAGGAATCATCGCTCCTCCAGACGCGGCATTGTTTGCTGACTCAGGAGATGCAACTCCTGCAATAGTACCAGTTCCAAACTTTTCTGGCGTTTTACTAACCTTCTTTTCTAAAATATAAGCAAAAAATGAAGCTAAAATAGCACCCGCTCCCGGTAATAAACCGACGAAAAATCCTAAAACAGAGCCCCTAGCAATCGGTGCTACACTTTCTTTTAATTCTTCTTTAGATGGTAATAAATTATTAATCTTTGCCATCTCGCCATCTTCAATTTCATTTTCAATAATTGTTTTAAATACTTCCCCTAGTGCAAATAATCCTACCGCTATTGTTAAAAATTCTAACCCTTGATAAAGCCATGGAATGTCATATGTAAAACGAGAAACTCCTGATACGGAATCAATTCCGATTGTAGCTAGTAGTAATCCTAAGATCGTCATAATTAATGCTTTTGTTACCGACTTTCCTGCTAGTCCACTTACTGCACATAAACCAAGAAGCATTAATGAAAAGTATTCGGCTGGACCGAACTTAATTGCTAATGCCGATAATGGTTTTGCTAATACGATCAATGCAATAAGAGTAAAAATCCCGGCTACAAATGAACCAATTGCTGCGATTGACAAAGCACTTCCTGCTCTACCTTTTTTAGCCATTTGATAGCCATCCAAAGTCGTCACTACAGAAGACGATTCACCTGGAGTATTTAATAAAATTGATGTAGTAGAACCACCATACATAGCACCATAATATACACCAGCTAATAAAATAATTGCACTCCCCGCTGCTTGCTCAGGTCCTAAAAAACCAGTAACTGAAGCAGTAACAGGTATTAATAAAGCGACCCCACTCATTGGCCCAATACCAGGTAATACCCCTACTGCTGTACCAATTAATACTCCGGCAAAAGCAAACAATAAGTTGTACCATGTAAATGCAGTTTCAAATCCCTGCATTAAATATTGAAAAGTACTCAAGTTAATAACTCTCCCTTCTTTTTTCTTAAAACCAAATTGACCAAACAGGTAACGTACCTTTTAAAACATCGACAAAAATAAAATAAATAATGAGAGAGTAACCTAATGAAATCGAAAGTGATTTTATCCAGTTTCCACGCTCCATTGTTTGAATTGCAACAATCAGGAATAAAAACGAACTAATAATAAAACCGATTTTCTCAAGTAAAAGTGCATAAAGAATAGCTGAAACTAGGATGATAAAAAATTGCTTATAATTATATTGAACTGCTTCCTTTTCTTTTTCCTTATAAGAAAATGTTTCGTAAAATAACCTAAAGCTTAATAGGGACAATGCACAGCCAAGTATAAATGGAAAAACGTTTGGGCCAACTACACTTCCATATGCAGTAGCTGCTATATTTCGACTTTCGATAATAAAAGTTATACCTGTAATAAGAAAGATGATAGCTGCTAATCGATCAAATTTTTTATTCATGTATCTCACCTCTTTATGTTCAGTAATGGAAAAGAAGGAGTGTTTTTCCCCTTCTTTATTTCAACTATTTATTCATTCCTAATGCTTTTAATAAATCTTGAACTTGTGTTTCTTGATCTGATAAGAATGAATTAAATTCTTTACCATTTTTATATTCCGGCTGCCAGCCTTGCTTTTCTACTTCTTCTTTCCATTCAGCTGTCTCAACTAATTTTGAAATTGTTTTTTCCCAATATGAGTATGCGTCCTTAGACATTTTCTCTGGTCCAAAAACCCCACGCCAAATGATAAACTCGGCATCTATTCCTTGTTCTTTAGCTGTTGGAAACTTAGACAATACATCTCCTTGTAAACGTTCAGGTGATGTTACTGCTAAAACTTTAACTTTACCTGATTTAACAAACTCAAGCGTACTAGAGACATCGGTCGAAATGACATCCGCGTTATTCCCTAATAATGCTGTTATTGCCTCTGAACCACCATCATAGGAAACATACTTAATTTTAGTAGGATCAATACCATATTTATAAGCCGGTAATATTCCGATTAAATGATCCATAGAACCAGGTGCAGATCCACCAGCTAAAGTAATATTCTTTGGATTCTTTTTCATATCATTTAAAAGTGATTTTAAATCTTTATACTTAGAATCAGCTTTTACAACGATTGCACCATAATCCTTTGTTAGCTGAGCTAAAGGTGTGCTATTTTTATAGCCATATGGACTATTTCCCTCTTTTTTCAAATTGTTAATAATAATAGGTGGTGAGTTTACGAATAATTTTTCATTATTGGCTTTATCTTGTGTAGCATATTCAGCCATGAATACCGTACCGCCACCGCCTGGTTTATTTTCTACCGTCATAGGTTCTTTAACAAGTTTTGTTTCACTTAATACTTTAGTGAACGATCTTGCCGTTAAATCCCATCCGCCACCTGCTCCAGATGGTGCTACAACCGAAATTGCCTTATTAGGATAATTTGAGCTATTACCTCCCGTCGAAACACTACTACTTTTACAAGCAGCAAGACTTACCGCGATTAAAGAAGTCATTACGAACAAACTAGTCTTTTTAAATTTCACCTATAGTTCCTCCCCTTTTGGAAACGCTTTCTAATACAAGTATTATAATTTAATAATTCTGAAAAAAGTTTTTATGAACGTTAAAGACGTAAAGTCCATTAAAACCATTTTGTTCATAAAAACCACGATAAAAAAACTCGCTGATTTGGGAGCATTTAGGCGAAGACAAGGGCGCAGTTGGAATTAAACTTAATTCCTAAAATTTGAAACTACATTGAGTCCCCTACTCATAACTGGATCATGAGTAGCTATAAACACTAGAAGACGGAAATAACTTACTCATAACAGGTTCATGAAGAACTTGATACGCTCGATTTTGAAAATTACTTACTCATAACAAGCTATAATTGAAATTAACCAAGATATTCATTGACATACTCATTTTCCGGCCAGTCTAAACACAAAAAAAAGAATAAGAGCCTGATAATATATCAGACTCTTATTCTTTATACTTACTTATTTATGAATCCAAACAGCACCAGCTGAATTATCTTTTGCTTCCCCAATAACTTGGAATTTTAATCCGTAGTTAGGTACTTTTCTTCCTGCATCTGGAATTAAAGTATTTTGGTAACTATGCGAATCATCAAACTCTGTTACACCAGGTAAACCAGCATAATCAAAGATCCCACGAGATGGTGAGTTAAAGTAAAATTCAGGAGATTTGTCGTAACTGAAAGCTGCGTCAGCTACTTGGTAACGAGTACTTTGTGATACTGATGGTTTACCATTTAATGTACCAACCATAGCTTCTGGGTGAGCATCTACAACACCTAAGAAACCTTCACCTGGGTGAACACCTGTCCAGTTATCTGTGTAGCTATCATCACCATACCAAACTACTAAACCAGTATTATACTTAACTCCGCGAGCATATTCTAATGCTTTATCAGAGCCAGCATAGTTTCTCCACTCTAGGTAGTAGTAGTGATTTTTAAAATCAGTTCCATTAGATACAGTTGCTTTGTCTAATGTAAATGCTGGCGTCGTTTCCGCACCATCAGTAAATTTAACTGTGCCATCAACAGTTAATTTTGCTTCGTCGAAAGCAAATCCTGCCGGAGATAGTCCACCATCAGTAACATATTCAAATTGAACTTTTACATTTTTGCCTTTGTAAGCAGACAAGTCATAAACTTTATCTACCCAAAGTCCTTTCGATGTATCAAGTCCACCTGCAATATTTTTAGTACCAATTGTATCGATTGTCGCAAGTTTAGTACCTGTTGCTGCATCTAATACATTTACATACAGATAGTCATAATTGTATTCAACTTCATAGTTTGCTTTTACAGCGAAGCTTGCATTTGTAGCTGCTGTTAAATTAAATACTGGTGAAGTCATCGTAGTATGGAGGTTATCTCCTTTTGCACTATAGTAATACTTAGCACCAAATTGTGGTTGAATTTTACTTTTTACTTCTTTCTTTGGTAAGTTAACTTTTACTACACCTGGGTTATTAGATTTAGTAACACTTTGGTCAATAAAAGTAGCAATACCTTTTTCGTCAATATCCTTATAATCTACTTCTGTCACATTAGCCCAGTTTCCACCAATTGTTTTTTGGAAATACTCTTTATTTTGCGGTGAAAAACTTGTAGGCGTCGTTCCTGCGATTGCTCCGTTCCAACTACCGCCACTCATAACTGACCAAGAAGCAATTGGCTCACCATTACCTGAATACTGAGTATCGTACTCATCTGGTAATCCTAGATCATGACCAAATTCGTGAGCGAATACACCAACTGCTCCATCTTCTGGCTCAATTGTGTAATCATATGCAGCCATCAATCCGCCCCAATATGGAACCTTTGATTGTGTTCCTGGGAAAGAAGTTACACCATTTAAAGTCCAACGATGTGACCAGATTGCGTTATCACCTAACTTACCTCCGCCAGCTTCTTGTCCAGTTCCAGCGTGAAGTACCATTAAATGGTCTACTAATCCATCAGGCTCATTAATGTTGCCATCACCATCAAGATCATAAATATCTAAATTATCAAAATCAGCTAAGTTTATGCCTGAATCAATTGCAGCACGTAATGATTCTTTAACTAAATCACGAGGACCTTTTGGGTTTAAATTATCATGTCCACCAGAAGGACTATCATCACCATATTCAGCTGCTTTTCCACTAACCGCTAACCAGTCTGTAACTGTACCTTTTACAGTATAGCTTCCACCAGATTGTTCTTCATAAAATTGTTTAAAAGTTTTTACTTTTGAACCATCGTTTAAAGTAAATTCTTTATCTCCGAAAAGCATATCTTCATAATGCTTTTTGCTAAAATCGTCAGTGTACATATACCCTTCTTGTTTATCAATATTGTTATGTTTGAAATCAGCAAATTCAGTTAAGATTACTAATACTTTATCTTCACGTACTCCGCCGTTATAGCCAGCTTGTTTTGCAGAATCAACTTTTACTACACCATTTGGTTTGCCTTTTTTATAGTTTTCGTGGCCTTTATTTAATTGTGATAAAAGTTGAGCTTTACGTTTTTCTAGTGTTGCTCTTTGTTTATCAGCAATTTCCGACTGTGATTGTGCTTGAACTTTCTCTTTATATTCACCTTGTTTTTCTTTTATGTATGCTTGTACTTTTTCTTTAGCTACTTCAGCACTATCAGATTCTTTGATCTCGCCTCTGTCTCTTAAAGCTTTTTCTAATCTTTCTTCATCCACTACGTTTAAATCTAAATAAGGACTTTCTACTAATTGCTTACTTTCACTTTCAGTAGGAATTGCTGCTTTTGAAGTAACTCCAGTTGAAAAAATGGACATACTTAATGCTGTAGCTAGTGAGACACTCGATAATACCTTCCAGTAAGATGGTCTTGCCATAAATCTACACCCCTTTTCAGAATCTTCTAACAATAAGTAAATAGTACAAGTTTGAAGGGGGTTGTACAATGAGTAATTATGAATATTTTCTAATAATCTGTTTAATATATTTAATCTAATTTTAATGTAATTCTAATAATAGAAATAGGTAAATAGTCTTATTAACATGACAAATTAATACATTTTCTCTATTTATAAAACAATTTTCGAGGAGTTACTTATGAATTCGACATTAAAACAAGATTTCTTTTTTAAACCATCTATACAAGTAGCAAAGGACCTTTTAGGTCATATATTAGTTCATAATACTGATGAAATGGAACTTTCCGGAATAATTGTAGAGACCGAAGCATATATGGGTCCAGAAGATCGTGCTGCACACAGTTATCAAAATCGACGTACGAAACGAACAGAAATCATGTTTCACGAGGCAGGTTATATCTACACTTATCAAATGCATACCCATACTTTAATTAATATAGTTTGTGAGGAAATCGGCCTACCACAGGTAGTATTAATTAGAGCATTAGAACCTGTGAACGGGATTGAAAAAATGATCGAATTTCGAAAAAATCAGCCTATCTCTAATTTAACGAATGGACCAGGTAAACTTACAAAAGCATTGAATATTACGATGGAGTCTTATGGAAAACCAATTTGGCTGCCACCTGTTTACATCAAGGAAGGAATTAAACCAGAACATATTAGTAGTGGTCCTAGGATTGGAATTGAAAACACCGGAGAGGCACGGGACTATCCTTGGAGGTTTTGGATTACGGATAATAAATTCATATCTAAAAAATAAGAATACCCAGACTGTTGATCAACGTTCGCTCTTGGTCAGTCTGGATTTTCTTATTTATGCAGTTTCTACTTTTATTAATCGCTTTTAAAATCATTCATTAGAAGCAGTAATTGCATTTTTTATTTGCTCTTCCAATTCCAAACTGTATTCTACGATTTGGTATTTGCTCCAACTTAATCTATTCGCCATATAACGAATCACTTCGTCTTTATACTCATTAACAAGATCAATATGAAAATATAAAAATCCAGTTCTCCTAATAAAAAAATCGACTGGTTTAACAATCATTTCTTTTTGAATTCCATATTCTAGTTGTAAAAATAATGATAGTGGTAGATTAGTATCATTTTTCAAATCACTAAATGATATATTCATTAAATGCTCTATATTCGATCCATATACTCTACTTAATCTTTTATATTCCGATTCACTTAATCCAATTGCGATACCAGCAGAAGAAAATCGTTTTTTAAAATAATTAAATCCTTTTGATCCCCCAACATCTCCACCTGAAATTGGTAAATTTTTAGTCAGACATTCTCTAAATCTATTGTCATTGTCTTTTAAAATTAGGTCTACAATTGTCTCCGCCATTTTACGATATCCTGTTAACTTTCCCCCGGCTATTGAAATTAACCCAGAGGATGATTCCCAAATCTCATCTTTTCTAGATATTTCAGAAGGATCTTTACCTTCTTCAAAAATTAAAGGACGAATGCCAGCCCAGCTTGATTCAACGTCAGTATCTTCTAGTTTTATCGTTGGAAACATATATTTAACGCAATTTAAAATATATTCCCTATCTTCATTACTTACTTTAGGATTAGAGGTATCCCGATCAAAAAATGTATCCGTTGTACCAACATATGTCTTTCCATCTCTTGGAATTGCAAAGACCATTCGACCGTCTATCGTATCAAAATAAACAGACTGATTTAATGGAAACTTTTTATGATCTATAACTAAATGAACCCCTTTCGTTAGTCTAAGATTTTTATCACTTTTTAATCGTTCCATTTCCCTAAGCTGATCAACCCATGGTCCGGTTGCATTAACAATCCTCTTTGCGCGAATTGTAAAAGGTACTTTCGTTAATAAATCGATTGCTTTAGCGCCTACTATTCTATTATTTTCATAGATGAAATCAGTCACTTCTACATAATTAATTGCCTGTGCTCCATATTCAACTGCTTTTTTTATGACTTCGATTGTAAGACGCGCATCATCCGTTCGATATTCAACGTAATATCCTCCAGCTTTAAGTCCCTCCTTTTTAACTAGCGGCTCCTTTTCGATCGTTTCTTTTCGATTTAAAATCTTCCTTCGTTCATCTTTTTTCACACCAGCTAAGTAATCATATAATCTAAGGCCGAGAGAAGTAGTAAATTTACCAAAAGTTCCACCTTTATAAATAGGCAGTAACATCCATTCAGGTGTAGTTACATGGGGTCCATTTTCATAAACAATTGCTCGCTCTTTACCAACCTCTGCTACCATTTTAAATTCATACTGTTTTAAATATCGCAAACCACCATGAACTAGCTTAGTTGAACGACTAGACGTACCTGAAGCAAAATCCTGCATCTCAACTAGGGCGGTACTCATCCCTCTAGTCGTTGCATCAAGTGCAATACCACAACCTGTTATTCCTCCACCAATTACCAATAAATCGAACTCTTTTTCAGCTAATGCTTTCTTAATCTTTTTTCTATTTAAACTCGAAAATTGTTCTTCCATTGTAAAACCTCACTTCAACAAATTTTCTAGTTGTTTTAAAAAGCTGGCATAAAAGAAATCAATCTAAAATTAAAAAAGGACCGCTACAATTACAGATGTACGTAGAAAGGTCCTAGAATTTTGAAATTAAGTGTGTAACTTATTTAAATGCTAAAGCTGCATTAACTGCTTTTTTCCAACCTGAATATAGTTCATTACTTAATTCAGTTGTCATTTGCTGCTCAAAGCATCGATCCATATGCCATTGCCCAGCTATTTCTTCTTGGTTTTTCCAAAATCCAACTGCTAAGCCAGCCAAATAAGCCGCACCTAAAGCTGTTGTTTCATTTATAACAGGTCGCTCGACAGGTACATTCAAAATATCACTTTGAAATTGCATTAAGAAATTATTCCTAACTGCTCCACCGTCTACTCGTAACGTTTTTAAAGAAATAGTTGAATCCGCCTCCATTGCTGTAAGCACATCTTTTGTTTGATATGCAAGAGCTTCTAATGTAGCACGGATAAAATGTTCTTTAGATGTACCTCTCGTTAAACCAAATACTGCGCCACGGACTTCACTATCCCAGTAAGGTGTACCTAATCCTACAAAAGCAGGTACAACATAAACTCCCTCAGATGAGGTTACCCTAGTGGCATATTTCTCACTATCTGCTGCATTTTTAATCATTCTTAAACCATCACGTAACCATTGAATAGCAGAACCCGCTACAAATATACTCCCTTCAAGTGCATATTCAACTTTTCCGTCTATTCCCCATGCAATTGTAGTTAATAATCCATGATTTGACTTAACAGCATGATTTCCTGTATTCATAAGCATAAAACAACCAGTTCCATATGTATTTTTCGCCATTCCCTTTTCAAAACAAGCCTGACCAAATAAAGCTGCTTGCTGGTCACCAGCTATGCCAGCAATCGGAATCTCACTTCCAAAAAAATGATAACTTACAGTATTAGCATATACTTCTGAAGAAGGGCGGACACTTGGAAGCATACACTCTGGAACATCTAACATTTTCAATAAATCTTTATCCCATTTTAAGTCATGAATATTATACATCATTGTTCTAGATGCATTTGAATAATCCGTAACATGTGCTCTCCCACCAGAAAGCTTCCACACTAACCACGTATCAATGGTTCCAAATAATAAATCTCCTGCCTCAGCCTTTTCTCTAGCACCATCAATATGATCAAGAATCCATTTTACTTTCGTACCAGAAAAGTAAGCATCAATTAATAGACCTGTTTTTTCGCGAACTATTGAATCATAACCTTTGTTTTTCAGTTCCTCACAAATTTCAGCTGTTTGTCTTGATTGCCAAACAATTGCATTATAGATTGGAGCCCCTGTATGTTTATCCCAAACGACAGTCGTTTCACGTTGGTTAGTAATACCAATTCCACTAATTTGATCATGACGAATATTTGATTCCGCAAGGCATGTTGCAATCACCGCATGCACCGAACCCCAAATCTCATTTGCATTATGCTCGACCCAACCTGGCTTTGGAAAATATTGAGTAAACTCTTTTTGAGCTGTATGTACAATCTTACCTTTTATATCAAACAAAATTGCTCTTGAACTAGTCGTCCCTTGGTCAAGTGATAAAATATATTTTTCCATCCCAAATGACCTCCTTACTATCATTTTATGTAGGTGTAATTTAAAAATGCGACTTAGTATCTATTTAAAGATGAATGTTGATTTCCACTCTCTAATGTCAGAAAAACAGGAACTAAATCAAAGAATTAATATATGTGCTTTTTGCAAACACAATTTGTTAAAACATGGTTTACCCATATAAGACACAACTAATTATATAAAATACTCTATAATACTACATTTAATCTTTTAAATACATATTCTATTCAATAATCAATGATTCCTTTCATACCAAAAGTACTTAACTGGAAAACCTTCATTTATTCTTCCATAAAAAAAATCTACTTAGTTCAGTAGATTTTCTCACTTAATTAAAATTCTTCATTAATTTCTAATTTATTGTAGTTTATCGTTATTTCTTAGGAAATAATGTCGGAAATATACTTTATTTTCTTGGGGAAATCACCAAATTACTTTCTTAATTAAATACGCTGTCTTGGAATTTAGCTGTGTTTTAAAGAGGACATAATTGGTAAAGATACTTCAAAACTTGTACCTTCTCCTTTTATACTTTGAACTTTAATTTTCCCGCCGTGTTCTTCAACAATCCATTTTGCAATTGATAATCCCAGTCCAATTCCATTTTTGGATGTACGCGAAACATCTTCCTGGAAGAAACGGTCAAATATTCGAGGAAGGTTCTCTTCTTTTATACCCACTCCACTATCAATCACCTTGATAAGAAAATTATTTTTTACTTGTTCACAACTAATTTGAATCGTATCATTTTCGTTTGTAAATTTCATTGCATTATCGATTAAAATCACAAGTAATTGATGAATTCTTTCTTGATCACCAAAATAAAAATACGTATCTTTAATAGACAAAAATATTTCTTTACTTTGAAATGAAATGATTTCAGTGAAGTGTGAAACAACTTCTTCTAACAATTCATTTAAAGAGAATATTTTTTTATTTAATTGTATTTGTCCTGAATCCGATCTAGCTAAGGTTAATAAGCTTGCTACTAGTTTGGAAAGGCGCCTATTCTCTTTTAACATAATTGAAAAGTCCTGCGCCTTTTCTTCGATTGTTGCGCCTGGCTCTCTAAGCAATAATTCTAAACGTGATTGAATGACAGTTAAAGGCGTTCGAATTTCATGAGAAGCATCTGATACGAACTCTTGTTGTTTTTGCCAAGCGTTTGTAATTGGTACGAGTGCACGTCCAGCCAAAATATAACCTGCTACAACTGATAATGCACTTCCCAAAACCCAACCAACAATTAGTATGATTAATAATGTATCAACTACATCCTTTTCTGAGTCGATATTACGTAATATTTGTAGCGTAATTTTCCCTCGATTTGTCTCACCTTGAATTGAGATCGTTCGATAATTCATATCACCGATTTTATCATTATATATTTCGTTTATTTTTGTAGGATATTTAAGTTCATCTTGTAAAATGATTGCATTCATACCTGGCATGGGATTTACTAATTTTTTATTTTCATCCCACATGATCATTAAAACACGTGGATCTCGATTGGAAATTGGTAAACGATTTGGATTATCACTATTTTGTATACGATTAATATTCCATAAAAGTGATTGATCAACTTCTTTATATAAACGATTATTTGTATATGAATAGATAATTAAAGAAAAGATTCCAATTATTAAGATAAATACTACTGAATTTATGATCGTTAATCGAATTTTGGTTTTCTTAAACATCTCTTCACCTAGTCATCTTTCATAATATATCCGATTCCTCTGACGGTCTTTATCATACTACCATAATTAAATGGTTCTAGCTTTTTTCGGAGTTGATGTACGTATACTTCTACGATTGCAACAGTAGTATCAGAATCAAATCCCCATATTCTATCAAAAATTTGTTCTTTCATTAAAATCTTGCCTTGATTTTGTATAAAGTATTCTAGTAGTTCATATTGTTTGATTGTTAAATGAATCGATTCATTATTTATTTCAACAGGATGCTCTTTTCCTTTTAAAATGATTCCTTGATACTTCAATGAACTATCAATTGTTAATTTACCACTTCTTCTAAGTAATGCATAGATTCTTGCGAGTAACTCCGGTCCTTGAAATGGTTTTACTAAATAATCATCTGCCCCTAAGTTTAATCCTTCAACACGATCTTCTAGTGAATCTTTGGCAGTTAGAAATAGAACTGGAGTATGTACCCCTTCTTTTCTCAAGTCTTTAATAATTTCAAAACCATTTTTCTCAGGCAGCATCACATCTAGTACAATCACATCATATATGTTTTGCATCGCTAAGAAAAAACCTTCTTCTCCTTCTAACGCTTTATCTACTGTAAAATCATTTGATAATAATTCAACAATTGAATTTAAAACTTCTATATGATCTTCTACAACTAATAATCTCACTTTTTATGCCTCCATAGACTAAAAAAGAAGCGTTCCTTTTATAGCAACGCTCCCCTTTATTTATTCAAATCGTCATGCTTGAATTGGTATCATATTTGAAGCTGAGCCAGGTAAAAAGAATGCAATAGTTGTACTTAAATTCATTAAATACAGTTTTGCTACCCTCTCACCTAATCCCACACCTATCATACCACCAAATGAACTAAGTACGACTGATTAAAAAATTGCATTTTATATCTATTTCAAGTAATAACAACATTTGCTTCTAACTATACTCTTTATTAACATTTTAATTAATTAAGCCATTCTAAGCTTACAAAAACTTTCCTCACTCAGGCAACCGTCACCTATTCTAATGACCCTTGATGCTTCTTTCGCGATGTTATTGTCGTGAGTAATCAAAATAATAGTATGACCTTCTTTATGAAGTCTTTTCAATAAATCTAAAATTTCTCGTCCTGTTTTTTGATCTAATGCACCAGTCGGTTCATCGGCTAATAGTAGATCTGGTCTTCTGGCTAAAGCTCTCGCAATCGCAACCCTTTGTTGCTGACCTCCCGATAGTTGACTTGGAAGATGATGAATACGTTCGTCTAAACCTACTTCTTTTAATACTTCCATTGCCATTGTTCTTCTTTCATTTTGCGGGAGGCCTCGATAACTAAGAGGTAACTCGACATTCTCCAATGCACTTAATTTTGACAATAGATTAAAGTTTTGAAAAATAAACCCTATTTTCCGATTTCTAATTAACGCTAGTTCTCGATTATTCATATCTTCAATCGCCTGGCCATCAAATAAATAGCTTCCAGAGTCTGGTTGATCCAAGCATCCAATCATATTCATAAATGTTGATTTACCTGAACCAGATGGGCCAACAATTGCTACAAAATCACCTTTTTTAATATTGATTGAAACATTATTTAGCACATGCAATGTTTCCCCACCAAATTCATAAAAATGGTTCATATTTGATATTTGGATCAAATCTTCTGTCGTCGTCACTGATCGCCACCACCATTGCTGTTACAATTTTCATTAAGAATCCTCTTTCACCACCGCCTGGAGAATTACGTCGCCTCCAAATCAGTAACAGTTCAACCGTTTTCCTTAATTGCTGCTACCTGATGAACCTGGTTGTTGATTGAAATAACCGCCGCCACCATTTTGTGGGAAGCCTCCTCCATTTTGGAAGTTTCTCATCATTTCCGTTCGATTATTATTTTTATAACTCAAATAGCCAACTCCAATTAATGTAAAAATGCCAATTACTAAATTGATAACTAATAAAATAGAAATTACTTTAGGCGAAAACGCACCCGTAGTTGAACGATTCTTCAAATTCGTTTTTTGGGTTTTTTCTATTAAATTTGATTCTAAATCTTCCATCATTAATCCCACCCCTTCATACTGATTAATTGCATTATGTAATAGAATCCTTAATTTTTACTTAACAACTAATTAATTTTGACTTTTTTAGAGTAAAAATCTGCTAGCAATATGAAATGAAGATCAAAAAAAAAACCACCTGTCTAGGATGGTTTTTGAATAAATTTAAAGATTAGTTTTTAACTAGATTAGTAATATAACGATTTTCAGGAATTGGTAATCCTAAGTTTCCTCTCAAAGTAGACGATTCATATTCTGTACGATAGATTTCTCTTTCTTGTAATAATGGAATGACTTGCTCCGTAAAATCTTTTAATGCACTTGGAATTGCAGAATAAATCATTAAACCGTCAGCTGCTTCCTGTTCATACCACTCTTGAATAAGATTAGCAATTTTTTCTGGCGTGCCAATAAATGCACTTCTAGGAGTAGCAGCTTGTAATGCTACCTGTCTAAGTGTTAAACCTTTTTCTTTCGCTTCTTTCTTTATTTTATCTGTATTACTTCTAAAACTATTTTTCCCTAAATCACCAAGATCAGGGAAAGGTTCATCTAAAGGATATTGAGAAAAGTCATGATGCTCAAAGAAACGACCTAAATAATCCAATGCATTTTCAATACTTGTTAAATTAACAAGATCCAAATATTTTTGTTCTGCTTCTTCTTCGGTTTGACCAACTATTGGAGCAATGCCAGGAAATATAACAATATCATCTTTTGATCTGCCGTATGCTACTGCACGATCCTTTACATCTTTATAAAATTGCTTAGCTTCTTCTATATTATCATGACCAGTAAACACTGCGTCAGCTGCTTTTGCAGCTAATTCCTTACCGCTTTCTGAAGATCCAGCTTGAAAAACAACTGGTTGACCTTGTTTAGATCGCCCGATATTAAGAGGACCTTCTACTTGGAAATACTTCCCTTCATAATTTAATCTGTGTAACTTTTTCGGATCAAAAAACACACCTGAAGCTTTATCTCGAATAAATGCATCATCTTCCCAAGAATCCCATAGACCTCTAGTTATTTCTAAATGCTCTTCTGCAATTTTATATCGATCATCATGTGATGGGTGACCATTTCTACTATAGTTTTTAGCAGAACCTTCAAGTGGAGAAGTAACTAAATTCCATCCTGCGCGCCCATTACTTATATGATCTATTGACATGAATTGTCTTGCTACAGTAAATGGTTCACTATAGGTAGTTGAAAGAGTACCAACTAGGCCTATATTCTTTGTTACTCCTGCTAATGCCGATAAGATGGTAATTGGTTCAAAGCGATTTAAAAAATGTGGAATTGACTTTTCTGTTATATATAATCCATCTGCAATAAAAACTAAATCAAATTTTCCATTCTCAGCAATTTTCACTTGCTCTTGGTAATAGGAAAAATTAACACTTGCGTCTGTTTGAACCTCTGGATGACGCCAGCCAGACATACTGCCTCCTACTCCATGCACTAGTGCCCCAAGCTTTAGTTTTTTTCTTTCTGTCATTTTTTTCCCCTCCATTAATTTAATAAAATCGCAGTATCTTTAATATTTAGTTCATAGCTTTTAACAAGTATATTTCCATTCATAAACTCATATTGTTTAGCCCGTTGAAACCCTATTTTTTCATATAAACTAATAGCAGATTTCATCATATCTGAAGTGTGAAGAACAACTCGGTCCGATCCCCACTCTATTGAAAGATTGCAGCTTGCTTTTATTAATTCTGTCGCAATCCCTAATCCTCTTGCTTTAGGGGAAACACCTATTAATCGAATAATAGGATAATTAATCTCTAACTCAGTTAATCCATATGCTTTTTCGGCAGAGTCATAGATAAAACATGCGCCTAATAGAACATTATCGACAATCGCAACAAGCTTTGTCTTAGTGTTGCTGTTCTCAGTTGCATCAATAATACTATTTTTATAGTTTTCCCATTGTTCTTTTGAAAGAATAGCAGCATATTGTTCATACGCATCGATTAACACTTTTTTTATTTTATCGATCTCATCTGGTTTAGACTCTCTAATAATTAAGCGGTTTGAAGACATAGTCTACCTCCTAAATTAAACTAAGCTGTATTCATACAAAATACGTTGTATTTGTTTTAAATGAAGATGAACATGTGAAATAAAAGATTTAATTATGTCTTCAACTGTAACGATTGCATTTTGAGGGTTAATTCCGCTTTTCTTCCAATCATCACTTGTTAGTCTTTTAAGCAATTGACTATTGTAATATAAAATAATGCGATATGTTTCTAGTACGTCTGCAATATTTCCATCGTTTGCATATTGCCCTGCAATCCATTTATCTTGATTAAAAGCAGGTAATTGAACACTTGATCCAGCTAAAACTTCCCTTAGTCGAAAGTTCACTACAAATGCATGATCTAATAAATGAGTTAACACTTCTACAATACTCCACGATCTTTCATTTTTCTTCCAATGCAGTTTCTCTTTTGGAAGATTGAAAGTTTTTTGCGACAGTAAATCATAAAGTTGATTAAATTCACTTAATTCAATTGATAAAGTACTCATCTATTTCCTCCTATATTTTGACTACACTTTTTGAAAGTTCATTCAGTATCGTGATAGAAAAATCTGTAAAAAATCGAATACTTAGCGTGATTGCTTTCTCATCTAGATCAAATTTAGGATGATGCCACTCATATTTTCCTGAAGTTCCAAAAAATACGAATAAACCTGGAATCTCTTCTAAATAAAAGGAAAAATCTTCACTTGCTGCAGATACAGACGGTTCAATTACACGTAAGTATTGTTTAGTTGCTACATCTCTTGCAATTCCGGCTAATTTTTCATCATTAACAACAGGAGGTGGACCAGGATTCCAAATTGTATGAACATCCGTTCTAAAAGCATCACCAACAGACTTACTTATTTCATTTAATCGATTTTGAATTGTCTCTCTGACTTCCTTCTTAAAAGTACGAACCGTTCCACTAAAAACCGCTTTGTCAGCGATCACATTCGATGCTTTCCCACTATTGAATTTTGTTACACTTACAACTCCATTTTCAAGTGGACTAATATTACGGCTCACAATCGATTGAAGTGACGTAACAATATGTGATGCAGTAAGGATTGAATCAAGCCCTGCTTCCGGTACCGCTGCATGGCTCGATTTCCCATTTATTTCAACAGTAAATCCGTCAGCAGCTGCCATTAAAGGACCTGATTTTATCCCAATGGTTCCAACTGTTAAATCAGGTTTATTATGCATACCAACAATCACTTTTGTATCTTTTAGTACATTTGTTTTAATAATTTCTAATGCACCTTTACCAATTTCTTCTGCGGGTTGAAAAATGATTTGTATTTTCCCCGGTAACTCATTTTCTATTTGCTTTAATAAAATAGCTGTACCTAAAATTGCAACTGTATGAAGATCATGTCCACAAGCGTGCATCTTATTTGGATTTTTTGATGAAAAAGGTAATCCTGTTTCCTCCTGAATTGGAAGTGCATCAATGTCTGCCCTAATTGCGATGGTAGGACCTTTTCGATCATCACCGATTTCTGCAACAAGGCCTGTTTTTAAAGGCAAAGACAGGATCCGTATGTTATACTCTGTTAAAAGTTGAACAAGTGTGGCTGTTGTTTCATATTCTTCAAACGCTAACTCTGGAATTGAATGCAAACTCCTTCTTATTTGAATTAGCTTTTCAAGTAGCGCTTCAGATAGTTCAAATTGCATGGTTTTCAACTCCTAAACTGTTAAGTCAAACCGTTATTTCTGTAAAAGCTTCTTTAATTAATTGCAGCGAACGAACTCTCCGTTCAAAATCTGGAATTAATGATGTGAAAATAAATTCATCAATACCGTATTCTTTTTGATATTCAAAAACTCTTTTTTGAAAAGTTTCTTTTGTTCCCTTAAGAACGTCTGCCTCTTTAACTTCTGTAGTATAGGTTTGGGCAGCTTGTTTTGCGTAAATTTTTGCTTGCTCAAGCGTGCCGACATTTACAATTTGCCCATTCCCTAATGTAACTCGCACAGTTTGTAATTGATCGGATAATTTTAGTGCTTCCTCTTCGGTTTCAGTCACAATCGTAGACAAGGCTAAAATAAACTTTGGTTTTCGACCACTTTGATGATTAAAGGAATTATTATAAGCCTCGATCGCTTCTTTTGCTGCCACTGGGTCATTATTTATGAATAATGCAAATGCATATGGATAGCCCTTTTTAGCTGCAAATTTTGCACTTGATACACTCGTTCCTAATAAAAATAGCGGAACTCTAATCTGTGGTAATGGTGAAGCTTGTAAAGAATCAAACGAACTTACTTCTGATGCATCCTGATATAAAAAATTTTCTAGTTCATCAATTTTCTCTTCAAGAGATTGAGGTTCTTTCAAGTTTTTTTGGAGCTCTTGGCTAGATTTTGGAAATCCGCCCGGTGCTCTTCCTATGCCAAGCTCTACTCTATTTGGTGACAAATTAGCTAATACATTGAAGTTTTCTGCTACTTTATACGGACTATAATGCTGTAACATTACCCCACCTGAACCAACAGAAATCCGTTCAGTTTTAGCAAGAATATGTGAAACAAGCACTTCTGGAGATGACCCAGCAATTCCTTGTGAATTGTGGTGCTCTGATACCCAAAATCGATTAAATCCTAATCTTTCAGCTTCTTTTGCTAGATTTATAGTGTTTATAAGTACTTCATTTGCAGTTTGACCAGGAAAAATAATACTTTGATCTAAGAATCCATATTTAAGTCCCATATTCTTTCCTCCATTTTTTTAAATATAGTACATGTCTTCCTCTGAAAATCGTTTTAAAAACTGAATTGTTCTTTCTTCTTTAGGTGATTGAAAGATAGCCTTTGGATTCCCTTCTTCAACAATTATGCCGCCGTCCATAAACACAACATGATTAGCAACATCCCTAGCAAATGCCATTTCATGTGTGACGATAATCATTGTAATTCCTTCCTTTGCTATTTTTCGTATAATCGCTAGTACTTCACCTACTAATTCAGGGTCTAAAGCAGAGGTTGGTTCGTCGAATAAAATGACCTCTGGATTTAAAGCAAGCGCACGAGCAATTCCTACTCTTTGCTGCTGTCCGCCGGATAACTGTAGAGGGTAAGAATCTAACTTGTTTCCTAAGCCTACTTTCTCAAGTAATTCAGCGCTTTTTTTGTATGCTGCTTCCTTAGACCATTTTTTAGCTACTATTAATCCTTCCATTACATTTTCAACAACTGTTTTATTTTTAAATAAATTAAATTGTTGAAATACCATAGCTGTTTTTTGGCGCAATGAAAGAATTTCGGTCTTTGAAGCTTGACTAAAATCTACTTTAAAATCGTCTATTGTAATTTTTCCTTTATTCGGTTTCTCTAAATAATTTATACAACGAAGTAAAGTTGTTTTTCCTGATCCACTAGGACCTAGAATTGCGACGACTTCTCCTTTATTAACTGTTAAATCTATACCTTTTAACACATGATTTTTTCCAAAGGACTTTGTTACATTCGTTAAAGTAATCATTTCACTCCCCCTCGACTAAAGACGCTAAATCTCTTCTCTAATAAACTTGTCATTCTTTCAATGACTAATGTAATTCCCCAGAAAATTAGTGCAGCTGCAATATATGCCTCAAAAAACTTCCAATTTGTAGAAGCTACAATTTGTGCCTTTGCGTTTATATCTACAACAGAAACAATAAAGGCCAAAGTTGATCCATGCAGCATTCCAATAAATGTATTTGATAAATTTGGTAAACTTACAGCGAAGGCTTGTGGAAATACAATTCTTTTTAGTGCTTGTGTTGTTGTCATACCAACTGAATAAGCAGCTTCAATTTGTCCTCGATCGATATTGGTAATTCCAGCTCTAACCACTTCAGATAAATACGCACCTGCTGTAATAGAAAAGGAAATAATTGCAAAAGCTGTCATAGGAATTGATGATGAATTAAAAGCAAAATGATAATGTTTAGCAAGTGAATCTAATAGCATTGAGATTGAATAATAAATAATTAACAAGTGTGTAATCATCGGCGTTCCTCGAATAATCGTAACGTAACTAGATGCTGCCTGACTCAATATTGGAACCTTATAAATACGAACAATAGCCGTAAAAGTTCCTATCACAAACCCAATAAGTACTGACAAAATAGTTATAAAAAGTGTAGTTGGAATTGCAGGTAGTATTTGTATAAATGCCTCCCAAATAAATGAGAAATCTAGTTTCATAATCTCGTACCTTCTTTCACAACAACGACATCGCGATTCATTTTTCCAAATAAGTTACGGATTTTAAAAGTTTTTTCTTTCTTTTCAACACTTGTTCTTTCATATTTTCCAAACCGGTTTTCTAATAAGATAAATCCTTTTTCAAGAAAGACACTTAAAATAAAATAAACGAGAGCAAGTGCAAGATAGGATTCAATAAAATGACGATTTAGTAAACCTAATGTTTGTGATTGCCCTGTTAACTCCATTACCCCTAGAGTAAATGCTAATGATGTATCTTTTAGTGTTCCTATTAATAAGTTTCCTAAAATTGGGATCCATATAGCGAATGCTTGTGGTGCTATGATTCTCTTAAAGGCCTGATATCCATCCATTCCAACAGAATAAGCCGCTTCAATTTGCCCTCTATCTACAGCACTAACTGATGCACGAATACCTTCTGAAATAAAGGCTGCACTGTGTAATCCGTATGTTAAAATGACAAAATATAAAACATCAATTCTACTAACATCTACTTCTACTAGCTTTAATAGCTCAGGTACGCCATAATAAATTAAAAATAATTGAATTAAAATTGGAGTTCCTCTAAAAAACGAAACATATATTTGCGAGATTCTTTGAAAAATTGGTACCTTATACATTCTAGGTAAGGCTATAAGTAAGCCAACACCTAACCCTACTAAAATAGAACTCCCTACAATGATTAACGAAATCTTTATAAAAGGTAGTAATTTAATAAAATATTCGAAGATTAATCCAGCTTTAAAATCAGCACCCATTCCTTCTCACCCTTTGGTTTTAGCTTTAATTTTCTGTAAAATCAGCACCTAACCACTTTTTGCTTAAGTTAGCAAGTGTTCCGTCAGCTTTTATTTTTAATAGTGCTTCGTCAATTGCGCCTGCTAATTTTTGATCTTTTGCATCATTTTTTCTAAAGGCAAATAATACATCAGCCTCAGTCAATGCTGTCCCTACTGTTTTCAACTCACCTTTTGGGTCAATCAAAGATAAGGTAAAATCTGCAGCAACTGTAGCATCTACACGGCCTGAAGTAATTTGCTGTACAGTATCATTTGCTCCACCATTCTGATAAACAATTTTAATTGCGTTATTATGCTCTTTATTATAATTTTCAAGAATTTGTGCTTCTGCACTTGTAGCGGATGTTAATACCTTTTTGCCTTTTAAGTCGTCAATTGATTGAATTGAATTATTACCTTTTGCAACAACGATTTTATTTTTCCAATGCGCATAAGCTTCTTTGTTAAATAAATACTTCTCTTCCCTCTCTGGATTTTTTTCAATTTCATGAGCAACAAAATCTATTTTCTTAGTTTCTAGACTTAACAATAAGCTCGAAAATTCATATGTTTTTAAATCAAACTTGTATTCTGGCAATCTTTTATCAATTTCTTTTACAAGTTCAACATCAAAGCCAGTTAGATTTCCATCCTTATCGATAAAGCACACATTTGGAAATTGTGTACCAGTACCTACAACAATTCTTTGAACTTTTGAACTAGTAGCTGTTGCTGCCTCTTTATCTTTATTTTTTAAAGCAAATGTAATAATTAAAACTACGACTGCCAAGGATACAAGTGTAATCACAAACTTTTTCATTCTCAATTCCTCATTTCTGAATAATTTTTTTAGGGTCTTACTGCTAGCCAAATTAACTCTTCTGATAATTCTCCAGTTGCTTTATTTAATCTCTCTGTTAATTCATTAGATAATGAAAAATGATTTTGATAATCTCTTATTACCCAATCATCAATTGCATAAACACCAGTAACAAAATGATTTCCCCCAAGAACAGAGAGAACTGGTTTTAATGCATATTCTAAACTGAGTAAATGGGCAATTGTTCCACCGATGAAGATAGGAAGGACAACTTTATTTTTCAAGCCATTCTGAGGAATTAAGTCTAAAAATATTTTTAATAAACCTGAATAGGAGGCCTTATAGACTGGTCCTGCAATAACAACACCGATCGAATTCTCAATTTTATTAAGGGCTTCTTTAATTTCTTCATTATTAAAATCGCTCTTAATTAAAGCTTCCGTTGGCAAATCCCCAATATTTACTTGGCATACTTTAATACCTTCATTAGTCCACTTTTCTTTTACAAATTGGAGTATGCCATTCAATCTTGAGTTTGGTGATGAGCTAGCAGAGATAATGACAATATCCTTCAACGTGTTCCCCTCCTTTTTAAAAACCAATATTCCTTATAGGTTAACTAGGAATTAATTGTTATAAACTTTATCACTGACAGAATATTTAGTCAACGTAATTTCCAATAGAACTTTTCTATCGTTTTATTAAATATTTGAATTAGCTTTATTGTTCCCTTAAGCACGATCTAGTTGATTGTCAATTGAGGATACCCCCAATTCTTATATTTCTTTATATTTTTTTGCTTGATATAAAAGAAAAAAGAGTTGGCTATTTCACCAACTCTTTGCTTAATTCAACTATTTCATTCATTAATTCTGTATATTCTCCACGATTACAGAAAATATTTGTTTGAAGAAAAATTCCCTTTGTTTCTTCAATATGTATTGGAAATAATATTCCTTCTTTAACTTCTTTTTTCACACTAATACTAGGCAAGAAAGCAATTCCAAATTGTTCTATAATAAGTTTTTTTGCCATCTCCGAACTATCAGTATGAATCCTTATATTTGGAGGGGCTTCTAGATTTTCAAATAAACGATGAATTCTAAGCCAGTCTAATGAACCGCATTCAAAGAAAATAAGATTTTCCTGAGCGATATCTTGAATTGTGATCGATTTTTTTGAAATAAACGGATGATCTTTATAAACATAAAGCGTAATTGGATCTTCGAATAATTTAATTGATTGTAGGCTAGGGTGACTAGTTTTCCGAACAAAACATATATCAATTTCATTATTTAATACTTTATTAATTAATTCATCACTCTTTCCTGTAATAACTTTATAATGTAAATCTTCATTACTTACCGAAAGTTTTGGCAGAATTTCTGAAATAACATAGTTTGAAACCGAAACAGTGCACCCAATTTTCAATTCATTATTGTGGGATTTTTTTTGATTAATGTGCATCTTCCCTTTTTCGTATATATGAACTAATTGTTGAGCATACGGTAAGAAGCGCTTACCCTCTTCTGTGATATTAACTTGTTTACCGGAACGGTGAAAAAGCTGACAATTTAATTCTCTTTCTAACGATTGAATTCTAGCTGTAACAGTTGGTTGTGACAGAAAAAGTGATTCTGCAGCTTTGTTAAAGCTACCAAAATGAATTACATGGATAAACGCTTCTATATTTTCAATATTAATTTCTTTCACATCCTTAAATAACAGTTTAGTTATATACAATAAATATTCATTTTTATTCAATTTGGGATTCTATCTTACTACTCATTTTTTAAAATATTATCATTAAGAAAGTCTATTAGAAAATATTTTTTTTATTTTAATCTTTACATATACTTTGAAGCTTCATAAAAACCTTTTTTATATACTACATTCTGAATATTTTAAGTTGATTTTTCATTTTTCTAAAATAAAAGGTTATTGTACAAAATTATATATAACTATTCAAGATGATTAAAAGAAAACCCAAGTTCTTATATAGAACTCAGGCTATTAGTCGATAAATTAGTTTTTTAAAAAAATAAACGTATAAACATAATAAGTACAAAAATAGTGGAACTCTAATTCATTAATTATTATTAAATAAAAAGGTTACGATAATTTAACTTTTCGAACTACTTGTATCTTGACGTGTTTAGGTATATCACCTTTAATCGTCACTTCTCCATTTGATAGAGCAATTTTTGCTCCCCATCCATTTTTAAATTTTTTAATTTTTACTCGAAGTAATCTTATTTCCACCTGACCTAATCCAGATTTGTTTTTTACTTCTAATTCTGGTGTTTTTGCATTACCGATATTATGTAGAAGTAGTTTTACTCTAATTAGAGGTTCTTCATCGCTTTTTACGATTACATATGCGTTTCCTTGTTCATCCTCTTTAAATTGATCGTAGGTTACTGAAAAGCCTTTCGTACTTAAGTAAATTTCTCCATCATCATTTACTTTGTAAACTGGTGAAAACATATGTCTCTTCTCCTTGCCGTATATTGTTCATATGTAAATAAAGAAAACTTGTCGACTGGCCAGCCTTTAAAGGGAAGTCAGAAACGGTGCACTTATACTTTATTCCTAGAATTGGCTACTACGTCGACTACTCATCATCGCTGCCAACTTATACTTTCTTAAAGTGCAATAAAAAATTGACGATGAAATAAATAAATTATTTTTACGTCAATTCTAATATTAGTATGGCTTAACTATTAAAAAATGTTCTTTCCAATATTTAATATGTTTAAAATATGATTCTTATTACATCAGACAGATTATTTTAGTTTATTAAAAATTAATGTAAAATGCAATTTTTAAACTCTGAAATAAATAACTAATTTTTGGAAATTCCCACTCTTAATAAAGCCATTATTTTACATTAAAACTTAGTTCTAAAACATAGAATTTAATGAATAAATATGCTATTGTTCTAATGAATTATTTAAAAATTTAAAATCGAATATTTTATCAAAATTATGAGATTAAAAAAGGGAGAAGGAACGTCAGTTGATTTACAGTAAACAAGATTTGCTACACAATGAATCCCAGAGCATTAAAAATGGAGCTGCATCTACAATCGCAATCAGTTTATCAAATAACTATTTTATATTGTTTTCTATTGCAATTTTAGGTGCTACCAATTATCAAGTTGGTTTAATTTCTTCCTTACCTTCAATTGTCGGAATGGCCGCAATGCTCCCAGCTGCTTTTATGGTTAATAAGTTAGAAGAAAAAAGAAAATTCACTGCTTACTCCATTTTCTTTACGCGTTTCTTTCTATTAATAATGGTTTTTCTTCCATTTATTAAATCAGAGCATATCGCATGGTTTTTTGTTATTTTAATTGCATTAATGAATTTTCCAGGTACATTTCTAAATTTAAGCTGGCAAGCATTCATTGGTGATTTAATCCCAGCAGACCGTCGAAATACATTTTTTGGAAACCGAAATAGAATACTAACCTTTACGGGAATGATTGTAACGCTTGTAGCAGGAATATGTATGAAATCCATTAGCTCAAAAAGTGCGCTTCCCTATCAAATACTTTTTTTATTTGCATTTATATTTGGAATGATTGAGTTTTTTTATATATTGAAACATAAAGAGGAAAAACAAAAAATTGAGATTTCTAATCACTATTCTCCTTTTTCAAAACATCTTTTTCAGTATAAACCCTATATCACATTTTTAGTTTGTGCACTGTTTTTTAATTTCGCGTGGCAAATGGCTTGGTCTTTATTTTCGATTTATCAAATAAGATTTGCTCATGCAACTGCTTTTTGGATTAGTTTATTTACTGTAAGCAACCAACTTTCACAAATCGTTAGCTTTCGTTGGTGGGCAAAAATGGCAAATCGTTATAGTAATACTCAATTACTAATTTGGATTTCGATTGGAATGGCCTCTGCACCTATTTTAAATATTTTATCAACAAATTATGTATACTTATTTATCGTAAACTTTACATCAGGATTTTTTGTATCTGGTACTGTTTTAATATTATTTAATAGCTTACTAGAGGCTACTGAAGAAGAACATCGCACATCCTATATTGCTAATTATAATTTCTTACTTTCAATTGTTGCCTTCATCGCTCCACAATTTGGTGTTTTTTTACTTGAATCATTCAGTATGAATATTGCGATGATTATCTCAACGATATTCAGAGGATTGGCGGGCGTATTATTTGGCGTGATGGCCTATAAAATGTCTCATTCAAAACAATTAGATTATAAGCAAAATAAGATATCTCTTTAGATAAATTTAAAGGAGTACTAAATATTGAACTCCTTTATTTATGTTTCAAAACTAATTTAATCGTTTTTACATTATAATGCCCTTGATATGTAACAGCTCTCATTATTACTCCTCCTAATGTAGGTCATTTTCATATCGTTACCTTAAGGACTATAAATATGTAATTATTAATAAATTACGTATGAATAATGAACTTTAATTAGAGTCTTTAAAAGGCTCGTTTTTTATTGTTTTAGTCAATTTACCAGACAGTCTGAAGCATTGATTTTACTCAATGCTCTTTTTATAGGCAACAGACTGACTATAAAATCATACTTTAATTAATGTGATAATTATTTAATTGACCCTATTAAATGTTACTGTTGTTTTTTAGTAAAATTAACTATTCTAGAACATTCAAATCCAAATTAATTTGATACTATTAAAATTAGTACGATTTAGGAAAGGATACTGATATGACTATCGATTATCGTTTTTATGAGAGTCCAACAGATCTTGATTTGCAGTATGATTTTTGGAATAAGATGACAGAATCTCTACCATATGCTTGGAAACCAACTTTATCTCCAAAATTATTTGAACACCAATCTGAATTTAATGAAAAATCTAGATGCTTTGCTTTTGACGGAGATCAGCTTGTTGGTTATATGAGTTTCTCTGGTAAAGGTGAATTTGTTTCATTAGGTTATCCATGGGTATTGCCAGAATATGAGGATACTGTGCGAGATGAATTATTTGAAAGAGTTTATCAATTTGCTGTTAGTAAGGAATATGGTGGGAAATTACTTGCACAGCGATTTAGAGGACAGTGGTCAAAACAAATAGACTATTTCTTATCGAAAGGCTTCAACATTACTAGTCGTTCTCAATTAGTTGGTGCGCATTATCCACTACTTATGAAAACACTCCAAAGTATTCCTGGATTTTCGTATGAAATAAAAGATCAATTTCAATTTAATGTTTGGAAAGATTTAAAAATGAAGCAACAAATTCTCACTAACGAGCAAATTGTCATGATGAATGAGTACTACGGATCAATTGAATTCGACTATGCAGTTGAATGTAAGCTAGAAAATCAAGTCATTGCCTATTTTGGTATGACAATACGACCAGATACTGTGTATTCAGAAATTTTAGCTGTTGCTTATACTGAAGCAGCTATACCTTATTTTTATGATATAATGTCGATAATTCATAATGAAAACATCAATCGAAAAGTTACAGCAGTTACAATCACTAAGTCACAAATTCCTAAAAGTGTTTTACAAGAAAAACTTGGCTTTACTCCTTTAACAGAAGATGTGATGATGCACAAGAGACAGGGATAAGTGGAAGAAAAGATTGGAAAGCTGGATTTTAGAAAATATAAAGAGATTCCAAAAAAATTGGAATCTCTTTTTTATTTTACCGTAAAGTCATAAGTTCCACTTTCGACTCCATTTATTAGTAGTGTGATGCTATGCTGACCTGGATAGTGTTTTCTTGTTGATAAGTTTTTGAATGAGTGTGTTTTGTTGTAAGATAATGTTTTGTCATTTTCAATTGTGTTTTCGGATATTTTAAAGATTTTTCTTGTACGGTTCCCTTTTGACTTTACGTAATCAATTGCGAATTCGATTCTAAGTTTGGTGGTAGTCGGTTCGTTACTATGAATCGCAAATGAAAAGTTTAAGTCTCCTCCAATTTCAATTTTGTCTGATTGTAATTGGAATTGGTCTATATGAATTGCTTTTGTCGTTTCGAATCCAAAAATCGTTAAAGCTTCTATATTACCTTTTTTTAATAGCGTTCTACATGCGTGCTTTATAATCCAATTGGTATGGGAATTTTTACCGTACCATTCTTTCGCAATCTTTAATACTAAAGTTGGGTGATCTTTTGAAATATCGTTTAAATTATTTGCTACACTTTTGCGTACATACAATGACTCGTCTTCCTTTAAGTTTTCTAGAATAGGAAGAATTGGAGTTGGATCTTTTTTTAGACTTTTTAGAACCATTCCCCAAGGTAACTTTGGGCGGCACCCTTCACTTGCTAGTCTTCTTACATGTTCATTTGGATGAGTAGACCATTTTAGCATTTGCGCCATCATTCGTTCTTGGTCTTGTACAATGAACGGTCTAACAGCAAATTCTGATGTTGAGTGCTGTGTGAATAGTTCTAGGGATTCTATTGATTTTTCCCAATGATCTAGACCATACACTTCAACAAAATCAGGAAAAATAATACTACTTAATTGGCCCTTTGGAAATTTATCTAATATACTACTTAAAATCTCTATTGATTTTTCATATTTGTTTGGAAGTGTCTCTCCTAAACAAATCGTAATATGTCTCATTCTTTCCTTTAATGTTTTTTCTTCCCAGCTTTCATTGAATACTTTATCTATAAAATTTTCACGATTAAAATCTGTATAAACGATATGGATTTCGTTTGCTATTTTTGAAATTAAATCGTGGTTATATACATTTTTCAAAGCATCTGCCATTGTAAATCTCCAATCATTTTATTTCAAACTATTAAAAAATCTCACCTAGTAAAGTGATTGGCTGCGAGATTTGCTTTTTTAATCCGTCAATCGCATCCTTTTTAATAATTGCTAAAGCACATGTCGCTGGTCCTGCCGATTTATGTAATGGAATACTAGATTGATTCAATAATTTTATATCGATATGATTCGTCTCCATCAACTGATTCAATTCATATTGAACTCCTTTTGAACCGATTGGTAATAGATCTGAGACATCTTCGCTTTTTGTTAATTGCTTTAATGAGTTAAAATTAATGATCTCGTTTTTATTTTCATTTAAATCCTCTAATACTTCATTTCCTACTTTTGGATAACCAATTAATATTACAAGATCCCCTGAAATGATTTCTTTCCTTTTATACGGATTATAAATTTCTCCCATTAGAGTAATTCCTAAACCTGTTTGTTTTGTTGGGATATTTTCTTCTGTACTTCCAGTAATATTTATTTCTAAGTTGTCTTCATAAAAATTAGCTTCATTATATTCTTTAATCGCTTTTTCAATCCCGTTTATTATTCGCTTCCCTCTACCGTTCATTTCTACACATAAAGTATTAATTAATACAGTTGGCTTAGCGCGAAATGCCAATGTTTCAACTAAACATAATTTCGCCGTTAAATAACCTACAATTTCTTCATCAACCTTTATGAAATCAAGCTCACTCATCCCAATTCCACCGCAGCTATCACAAGCAATTGTAAAATAACGATCCTTATCTATATGCATTAAAGTTAAGTCCCTATAATTTGAAATTTGCACGTCTCATCACCTTTTGAAGTATAAATGCTAAAACAATATTTGCCGCTGAAGCCAATGTCAATGGTACAACCATTAAGATAAAAAAACTACTAACAGTCTTAACTGTAAAGGAGTGATTCAAATAAGCAATTAATAGACCACTTAATAAAGTTGCCACTGGACCATTTAAAATAATTGCCACTATCATGGCTATGTATTGATTCATTTTTTTAAATAATACGCCAAAAATCCAAACAATCACAAGCATTTGAACAGCAATAAATAGATGCACTGGTACTGTAAATGGAAAACCTGAAGTAATTGCTGTAAGAAGATGACCTAGTGCCCCTACAATTCCTCCTGCAATTGGAGAAATCAACATAGCTGCCAGAAAAGCCGGCAATGAATCAAATGCAATAGAATAGAATATTTTTATATTAGACAGTACTGCACTTAATGCAATAAATAATGAAAGTAAAACAATTTTTTTCGTGTTCAAGTTTCCCCATCCTCTTTATTTAGTTGATTGATATTTTTCAAAAATCCAAAACCATCGTTATACTCAATTTCAATAATACATCCGTTGCTCGTATAAAATTTCCAGAAATGACTTAAATCTAAATTAAGTAAATTTAGGAGTAGTAGCTTCATAATTCCCCCATGTGATACTACTATTACATCTTCGTTTTTCAATCTAATGTCATGACAAAATGTATTAACTCTTTCTGCACACTGCTTTAAGCTTTCCCCATTTGGAATTTGAAAATGAATCAAATCTTCATTCCACTTTTCTATAACTTCAGGCACTTCATTTAAAAGATCAGTATATGTTTTCCCTTCAAACAGCCCAAAATTTGTCTCCTGTAACCTACGATCAACTATTTTTGATTCTCCTATTAATTCTCCAATCGCATCACTTAATAAAGTACATCTACGAAGTGGACTAGAATACAAAAAATAGTGTGAAGTAGGCTCAATCATTTTTGTAAACTTGGAAATCACACCACGTATTTGACTCAAGCCTTTTTCTGTTAAATCAAAATCAGTCATTCCTGCATAAACCTTTTGTCTATTTCCAATGCTTTCTGTATGTCTAATTAAAAATATTCTCATACTAATCTCTCACCTATCACGGCAAAAATTAAAAAGCATAATTGGGAAACTTCAATCGTAAATCCAATTACATCCCCTGTAATACCATCTAGTTTTTGATTGATTCTTTTCGTAATAAACGTAATAAAAATAAACGTGACACATACTGCAAGAATAATTGCTATTTCATTCATTAAAATACTGCTTACACAAATGAGTAACACATATACAATTAGAACAAATAATGAATTAGATTTTTTAGCTTCAATTATAAATTGACTTCCAAATCCTTCATTTCTAGCATATGTACTTATTCTGCATGTAAATAGGGCAATGCATCTTCCAATAATCGGAAATAAAAAAATAGCAAATGTTGTACTCTTTGATAAAAATAACCAATCTCCTAAAAATAAAACAATTAAGGAAATTACCCCAAATGCACCAATCCGACTATCTTTCATAATTTCTAGTATTCTTTCTTTTGAACGATGACTAAAAATGCCATCTGATGTGTCAGCTACTCCATCAAAATGTAATCCACCCGTTAAGAATAAATAGACTAGTAGAATAAAAAATGCATTAGTCTCTTTGTCCAAAATAAATGAAATTCCACTATTCAAACTAACAAGTATTAAACCAAATAACACCCCTACTAATGGAACCAATCTAATTCCTTTCCCTAGTTCGGATTCAATAAACTCGTAGTTTTTAACCGGGACGGTTGAAAAAAAACTGAGGATCATTTTAAATCGATTCATATCGGTACTCCTACTTTATTCTTAATGGTAAACCAGCTGTAACGAGTATAACTTCTTCTGCTCTTAAAGCAATTTTTTGATTTATACGCCCAGCAATATCTCTAAAAATCCTTCCTAGTCGATAAGATGGAACAAGTCCATAACCTACCTCATTCGATACAATTATCAATGTTTTACCATGCTGATCACATACGTCTATCAACTCGTTCACTTCATGTTCTATATCTACTTCTAGTTTATTTATTTGTTCATTATTCATCGTCTCAAAATCAACATCAGTATAAGAATCAAACATTAAATTTGTAATCATAACTGTTATGCAATCTAAAATGACAAACTTGGATTGTATAAATTCTTCTTCCATTTTTAATTGATTAAATTGTTTATATCGCTCAACAGTATGCCAATCAATCGGACGATCATCTTGATGTCTTTTAATTCTTTCATTCATATCTCCGTCAAATGGTATGGCAGTAGCAATATAGACTACATCATTTGAATTTGTTTGTAATTCTTTTATTCTTTTTTCTGCGTAAGAACTCTTTCCACTACGCGCTCCACCAATTACAAGAATCAACTTCTTCACCTCTTCCCAAAAAAATAGGGATTATTTTAATTCTTTTAACCTAACTCGCCGATTACAAATAAACCTACTAACAATACAATCGTTAATAAAACTGACCCAAGTATTTTCTTTAAATTAGGTCTTGGTCCGTCCTTTAATACGCTTATACCCATCGGTAAAAGTGCTATACAAAGCGCCGATGTAGCCACAATTGAAAATGAGGTTGTACCTTTTAAGACGCCAAGTGGCAGCGAACTCATAAGTCCTAACATTATAGAGCGAATTAACCCTAGTACTCTAGCTCGATATGAACCGATGGCTAAAATAATCCAACCAAACATAATTAATGGGGATAGGCTATGGAATATATGAAACGCTCCATAAGATTGCGCCATAACTTTTGTTGCGGTCTCCACACCTAGAATTCGAACCAACTGAAAAGCTAGATGATCGACTCCTGCATGAAAAGTACGAGCAAAAAGACCAAATATCGCAAAACTTCCACCCCATAATGCCCAATTTGGCTTCTTTATACTGATTAATTTACAAAGTGATATAACTGCTGGCCACAATAAGACATTCCCCGCAATAAAAAAACTATAAGATAAAAATAGTAAAGTTGGGTAAGTCTTATATGCTTCAAGCTGATCTGGGAAGAAGAAATGAAATCTACTTCTTAAAATGACACCTGTAAGCATAAAAATTGGACCTAAAATTAAGGAGATCCCACCTAGCCATCGCCCAGGAAACCAATTATCTTTTACTCCTTCAGTCATAACTTTTCTCCTTTTATTCAGTCCATTTCTATCATAATTCATTTTTAGTAAAAATGAGCATAAAAAAAGTCTCTTTAATAAAAAATAAACTTCTTTTTATGCTCTTTCTCTTTTACTATCACTTTTCATCTTTTATACGTTTTACTACCTATAATATGCACTTTCACTTTAATGTCTTTTATCGAATTAACATCAAGTGCATTCAGCGTTTTTATATCCCATTCCTTTCGATTAAATCGATAAGGCTTTTCTGTAATATTGAGAAGATCTACATGAAGCTCCTCTCCTTTTTTTATCGTTTTTAATATTTCACTTTTCATTTTTTTTCCTATGTCAGATGCTATTTTCTTCCTACTTAAACCATTCTCATTCTGTACAACAGCTACATTTGTTCTTACATTAATAATATACTTTGGCTTCTTACCACCTTTTAACACTTTAACTGAACTATTAGAACTTCTAACTTCTAAATTTACATCATCTTTTTCAAGCATAAGTGGTAAACTATAATTTTTCTGGTGCAAATAATTCAGTGATTTTAAATCTTTTAATGTTACTTGTCCTTTAAATTTTTGTTGTGATAAAATGTAGGCACCCTTTATATAAGCTACCTTGTCTACTTCTTTTTCAGTAAAATACTTTTCTTCCATATCTAATATAGGTATCAATAATGTTCCAACAGGTTGAGTGTATCTCGAAATAAACTGATGAAATTGCATGCTTAAAACAATAAAACTTCCTCTACTCTTTTCAGCTGGATTAGTCACTACAGTATATAAAAAAGGTAAATTAAAAAAGCTTTGACTCCTTAATATATCTTTTATATCTCGTTCAGTCCCATAAATCCACACTGTGTATCTTAATAGTGGTCTTCCACTGATGAAAGAATTAACTTCTTTCATTTTTTTTTCAATAACTGATTTACTTAGGATGACACTGTTAACATGACCATAATATAAAGGAACTGGTGATTTTATATCTATTTTAGTTAATGCTTCCTGTATAGATTTACCTGTAGCTTGGCCGATTAACGGAGGTGCAGGTATTTGTAATGCCCCAGTTTCTTGCTTAGCAATATTCGAAAAATTGAGTGCTTGAATCGTAACAATGTACTGATCGTCCTTAAAGTCAATACCAAAACTTGTAACTAATGTTTGATCGATAATCGTTCGATCGCCCCAACATCCCGTTAAAATGAATAAATGAAAAACGATTAGCATAAAAACCAGTAATTTTTTCATCTTTTTTTCCACTCCCTTTTACGGTCTTTATCAACTGGATGGAGTGATTCATTTCTTTTCTGTTTAAACTTTTGAGGCACCTTTATAATTACGTTTAAAATGTCAGATATACTTGGGACAGACAGTATTGTCATATAAGGTTGTCCAAAGCTTTCTAAAGAAACTATCAATGTCGCTAAAAGAAACATCCCAGTAAAAAAGCCAATTAAACCTAAAATAGACGATAAAAATAAAATAAAAAATCGTAGAATTACAATATTTCCTGCAATATTTTGATTAACTAATGTATAACCTGAAATAACAGTTAAAGCTACTATAACAAGCATAGAAGGCGAAGTTAGTCCTGCACGGATCGCAGCATCACCAATAAAGAGACCCCCTAAAACAGCTACAGTTTGTCCAACTGCCTTCGGTAAACGAATTCCCGCTTCTTTAAATAATTCAAAAAAAATTAACATTAAGCAGGCTTCTAATGGCGCTGAAAATGGCAAACCGTTTCTAGACATAGCAATGGTCGCAAGAAATGGATATGGTAATTGATCTATATGATAATTAACCATTGCAATATATAATCCCGGTAAAAAAATGGTCGTTAAAATTGCAGAAATTCTAAGATATCTTACTACGTTAATATAATAAATACTTGCATGTATATCTTCAGGTGAATAAACAAGTTGGCTTAAGGTGGTTGGACCTATTAAACAACTTGGATTGCCATCAACAATAACTGCAAACCTACCTTGATTTAATGATTGTACAACAAAATCAGGTCGACCTATATTATCTAAAAGTGGAAAAATCGAGAATGGTTCGTCATATAATTCCTCCTCAACTTCATAGCTACTAATGATTACATCTTTGTTAATCGAACTTAGACGTTGTTTCACTTCTGAAAGAATTGAAGGATTAATGATATCTTCCATATAGACTAGTAAAACTTTTGTACGACTTCTTTCACCAATTGTATATTCAACACTTTTAAGGGTTGAAGTCTTAAGTCTTTGACGGATTAAAGCCATATTATCCGAAATATTTTCAACAAACCCATCTCTTGGACCGCGAATTGAAGTTTCTAAATTTGATTCCTCCGGGATTCGTTTTGGAGGATTCGCGACTTGAATAAAGAAAACATCATTTAAATAAGAACTAAATATTACTAACTTCCCAGAAAATAAATTTTCTTCGACTTCTTTTTTAATATTAGATACTTCTTTCAACCTTTTAGTCTCAACTATATTACTTATTAACTCAAAATTGAATTTTTCTTCTTTTTGGACAACATTATAAATGTCATTAATAATTTGATTACTAAATTGACTGTCAATCAAATTTGGACAAAACATTATAATTACATAATGAGATTCTGCCTCTTCTTTATATAATTTTGTTCTGAAATCAATATCCGACGAGTGATTAAAAGACTCCATAAATTCTAGTAAATTGAGGTTTTCTAAAGTAGTCGAATCTTTTGTCATGCTGAATCACCTTTTAATTTTGAAATAACTAAAAATATAAGCATCATGCATAATAAGAAGATTAAATTTATTGGAAAATAATAGTATTGCAAAAAGTTAATAAATGATGTTGCATTCCATGGAATCATTACCGCTACTAATAAAATAAGTGACAATACTGGTAAACTCCATTTTTTTCTTCCGCTATAATTGATGATGTAATTTGCAATATATAGGTTTAAACTAATCCGAATAAATGCTCCTGACAACCACTGAAAAATAGATAAAAAATCCAATCTCGTAATATTCGCTCCTATCGTTAGAAGTTTCCATTGTTCATAAACAGGATTTCTCATTTTTTCTGCTTCAACAGGTCCAAACTCCGTAATCGCACCCGTCAGTGGACCTAAAATTAACATTAACAATATAAAACTAACGATCATTAGCCATTTTACTTTTACTTTGTCTTTTAAAAAGGAGTTTAAAAATAAAATGAATATCATTTCAAAAAAACCTGAGCATGTATAAATAAAGCCATGAAAAATGTCATGATATCCATTTTCGAAAATAGGAAATAATAATCCATAATTTTTATTCTTTACATTCCCTATTCCAACTAAAAAACCAAACAAAACAACTGGAGGTAAAATTAAAAATGCAATCGTACTAATTGAACGTATACCTTTAAGTACAGCATAAAAGCAAACTAGCGAAATTAATAATACTACAGCAAAATTAGGAATATCTTGTGTATAATTTGTATTTGCCCAAATTAGTGTAAATCGAAAAGTAACAAAGGCTGATAATAAAAAGTACACTAGAAAAATAGTTAATAATATGTAGGCTAATGGCTTGTATAGTACTTTAAACATTACAGATAAAATATCTTCTTTATTAAGCTTTTTATACAAATAAAAAACTAAAGCTGCCCAAATTACAAAAGGGAGAATACTAGCAATAACCGTAATCCAAGAATCTCGATGAGTTGATGTCAAAACACTAGGTACGATAAACACATGTAACATAAATCCGGTTGACATAATCATCAAGATATAAATATGCGTTGAATAAATAAACTTTTTATTCATAAAGAGTCTCCCTACAAATCCTTTATTCCTTTAAGTTAACCTGAAATGAATTTCTTTATGTATAAATTTACCATTGTGTTTTAAATGCAGGGTTTAGGGGGAAGAAAACGATCGAAAAAAGTAATTTAAAAATAAAAAGCCTTCTCCCAAAAAACAATCGGGAGAAGGCTGCTTTTATTATTTGTTTAAGCCTAAATCTGCTAAGATACTATCTAATGTAGCATCTTTATATGAACTTTTTGCTTTAGGAGGATTTGAAACAGTTGAATTTTGTAATCCAAAATTATTAACTACATAATCCATATCTTTCGCATCAACTACTTTATCAAAGTTGAAGTCAGCAGATGCTTTGTTTGTGCCCCAGTAAGTTTGTACAGCTAATGCATCTAATACATCGATTACATTGTCTTTATTTGCATCACCAGCAGGTGCAACATCTAATAAGTAGCGTAATTGCCTACCAATTAAATCACCTCGGATATTATCAAATAAATTATTCATTTTTTGATTCATTGTAAAGTGTCCTGGTACATCAACAGATAATGTGTAAGGTTTACTGTCTAATTTCACACCATCGAATGCATAATCACCTTGTTTTGATGTGATTGGTGTTTGTAAAACAGTTTTACCATCATAAGATGTTAATGTAATTTTCGCACCTACTTTACTTTGATCGATCGCATAGTTTGTTTCACCTGTTGCAGGGTTTTTTGCTCCTTCTACTTGAAGTGTACCTGAAAGTTTTGAAACTGTTGGTTTTACATTATAACCATCGATATAAGTGTAAACATTTTTCGTTTCAACATTTGATGTATCAATTGTAGACGCACCATTACCTGAGAAGTTAATCGCTGAACCTGTTGTAAATGATTTATCTAATGTTTTAATATCGAAATTAAATAATTGAGTGTCCTCTGGTAACTTAGCTGAACCTGAGTAAGTAAAAGTAAAGTCATATTGTGTAATATAGTCCCAAGTAGTAGGTGATGTTTTTACTGTCACTTGTGCGTCACCATATTTTTTAACTTCATCATTTACTAGAATATTGTCAATGCTTCCTTGATTATTATTCAATTGAAGCGTTAATTTAGTAGTTTTTAAGTTACTAATATTATTTGCTTTAACAGCGTAATTTACTGTATCACCAGGTACAATATTTTGCTTATTCGCTTTTAAGTAATAATACGGAGTTGTATTTTTTACAAAAGCAATTCTAATTTGAGCAGTTGGATTTAACGCTGCATCCATACCATAGAATGTTAAAGGTAATACTGAATATTTGCTATCAACTAAAATTTGATCAGTATAATCACCATTTTTATCTACGTTAATAGGCAATGATGGGAAGAAGGAATTATACGTGTAAACAATTGTGTTATCTGATTGATCCGCTTTAATACCGTATTTATTCGCTTCATCGATTTCTGGGTCATTTACATTGATATTGAAGTCATATAACATTTGTCCATTTTTATCTAGTTGACTATCACTATACTCGATAACCTTTTGATCTAACTTGTCAAAGCTTGAAGTCATATTAGGAACAGCATATTCCAGCATAAAGTCTCTAGCTTCAGCAAATGTTTTTCCACTTTCACTCACACCAACAAGTCTTAATTTGTAGTGACCTGGTTTAATTAATTCATATTTACTACTAATCGGGTTTTTCGCATCTCCAGTGAATGGGAAGTAATATCCACCGACAAGGCGACCGATATTGTAAACGACATCTTCTTTCAATACTGCTGTATTAAATGAACCAATAATACCTAAGTCTTGACCAGTTGTAGGGTCCTGAACGATCACATCTAATGATTTCATATGTGTTTTTATAGAAACACTTCCATCAATAAATGGGTACGCATAGGTTGGATTCGTAATTTTATTTGAATAAAGTGGGTTGACTAAATTAAATGATTGGATACCCTCTTCAACTACACGAACACCAAACGGAATTTGATATTGTTCAGTTGGATCCTGAGTATTCGTGAATGTAACATAACCTTCATAAGTTCCTTTTTCAGCAGTTTTTGGAATGTTTAAATTAAACTTAATTGATTTCGAACTAATACCATTTAACTTAACTGATGTAGGGCCTGAAAGTGTAACCTTATTTGAAGCTGCATCCTTCGATCCTCTTAATCCAGTTTGATATTTCACGTCAACACTAAATGTTTTTGCTTTTTCACTTCGATTCTTTAATGTAACGTTACGAGAATCAGCAATATCATTACCATCAAATCCAAATGAACCAAAGCTCATCCCACCGGTTAACTCATTAATTAATTTTTCTTTGCCGTTTACAATCGTTGGTGTTTTATCAACCACTTCTAATTCTACATTTGAATGAATTGCTTCATATGCATCAACACGTCCACTACCTACTTCAAATACGCTATACGCTTTTGATAATGGATCAGCTGTATTCATTAGGATTGATTTAATATCTTCTGGTTGTAAATCTTTATTTGATTGTAGTAATAACGCGGATACACCAGCTACATATGGTGTTGCCATAGATGTTCCAGACATACGCTCATATGCATACTGATAATCTTCAGGCTTTGATCCATCACTTGTTTTGTTATTTACATAAAACGGTACAGATGAAAGAATCGAAACACCTGGAGCAGTCACTTCTGGCTTAATATCATAGTTTACACGTGATGGTCCTCTTGAACTAAACGTCGCTAATTCATCTGAAGCTGTTTGTAGCTTAGAATAATCACCGAAAGTAACTTCATTTTTTCCAGCTTTAACTGCTTCAGTAATTTTTAATCCCTCTTCATATGAAACTGAGAATGAAGGAATCGCGTCTATCGACTCACCTAAGTATGCTTGGATTGCACCTTCGCTTTGGTTATCAACGTTATTTGCCATTAATACACCTACAGCACCTGCTGCTTTTGCATTTTTAATTTTATCAATCAATGCAATCGTTCCACGTTGAATGTAAGCGATCTTCCCTTTTAAGTCTTTTCCGGTAAAATTAGATGGATTTGCTAAACCTACGTCAACAAGTTGATAAGTTTTGCCTTTTAATGTCGTAACATCATCTGAATAGTTTTGAGCTAATTGTCTAAAGTTGTATTTGTTTCCATTCTGTGTACCGTTAAATTGATAAAGATCAATTGCAACTGATGAAGCTCCAACAGTTAATGCTAATGCAGCCGCTCCCGGTGAACCTAATGTGTCCATTTTGTCTCCATCATTTCCTGCAGCTACGACAGTCGTTACGCCACTTAATACAGCATTGTTAACCGCGATCGAAGTTGCATAAAGTGGATCGTTTAACGACGCGCCTAATGACATATTAATAACATCCATGCCATCTTTTACTGCTTTATCAAGACCGGCGATGATTGCTTCACTTGTTCCAACTCCACCAGGTCCAAGAACACGATAAGAATAGATATCAGATTCTGGTGCTGCGCCAACCTGCTTGTATTCACTATCTGACGCACCACGTCCACCAATAATACCAGCTACGTGTGTACCATGCTCAGTATAATAGTCAGCTCCATTTGCAGATCCTGGTTTACCAGCTTTAACCCAGTCAGCATATGTAGTCTCCATTGGATCATTATCATTATCTACAAAATCATATCCACCTTTGAAAGCGCCTTTTAAATCTGGATGGTTGTAATCGATACCTGTATCAAGGATACCAACTTTAATCCCCTTTCCTGTATAGCCTTCAGCATGTAGCTTATCCAAGCCATCATATGGCGTATAGTTTGCTACTTTAGACTCGTCTGCTTTTAACTCGCTATTCTTATCTAATTCTTTTGGAGGGTCAATTGAGAACTTCTCATTACTCCATACAGTTTTAACTGCTTTTGATTTTAATAGATTCTTAATTTGGTTTGCTGGTAGACTCATTGAAACACCGTTAAATGCAGTTTTATATGAATGCTTAATTTTAAAATCTACCTTTTTATTATTTTCATCTTTAAGAACTTGTCCCACTTCTGCACTAAAAGTAGAATGATCTTGATCAACTAATTTCCCCGCTTGTGCCTCGGTTAATGATTTGCCATCTACTTGCGCCTCAATTTGAGCCACTTTCGCCGGTTTATTTGCAAACTCAACAATGACTGAAGTTTGTTTTGTAGTCGTTTGGTCAATGTCTGATGAAATTTGAATCCCTGTCGCTTCATTCGTTGTAATTTGTTTTAAAGCAGCTCGTTGCTGGGAAGTTAAATTTGCAAGTATTGTTTCTGTCTTCGTATTCCCTGCTGCCTTTGAAACATTTGTTACATGTGCAATCGGTGCAACAACAACACTAGATGATAGAGCTAATACGGTAAAGCCTGATACAAACTTACTTTTCTTTACTCTTTTCCCCATTCTTCTTCCTCCTGGCTTTATTTATCTAAAGTAAAATTCAATAAAGATCTATGATTTATAAAATAGTAAGCTACTTTTTATCTTCATATTTAACTCTTTACATCAAATTTACTTTCTACATTTATTATCAATTTATTCCAATTTTCGGTCAATTGGGTTATCCCTCGCCTAATTTATCAAAGTTTTAAATTTCCCCTCTCTACTTTCGACAGGATTCTTCTAAATTCTCCCGTGAAAAACAATCGAAATAACCCAATTTTTCTATCATTTAAAAAGAAAGAGTCCGTTCTTTGAAAACGCTTACTTTTTTTAATTAAACTTTAATATTTCTAATTAAACCCCAAATTGATAGCTTTTTTTACTAATTGAACAAGATAAAACTATTTTAGAATATTTTAATTCATCATTTATTAGGTCTATTTTTCATTTGAAATGGCCAATAATTAACACCTTTTTTTGATGAAAAGTAACTACAGAGTAAAGAGGTAGTTACCTTTAAAAGGTAATGGGCAACGAAGAAAGTGCACTTTTTTGGGGCAGTCTATGAGAGGGCATTTTGACTTCTGAGTTTGTGTTTTTCGATTGTTTCTTTGAACTTTGCTTCTGTTTATGTTCATTTTCAATTTATCATTTTACTAATCTATGCTTTTTCACTCAATTTATTTAAAATGAATAGCTTTATTTGCAGTTCCACCGATTTTATTTGCAGACTTGACTTTTTCAATTGAGGATTTGCCAATTTTATTTGCAGTTTTCGGTTATTTATTTGCACTTCACCACATCCTTCTACAACCTTAAAAGGGAAGCCAAATTAACTGGCTTCCCTAATCTAAATCTTTTATTATTTGTCTAAACCTAACTCTTTTAAAATACTATCTAAAGTTGCACCCTTATAAGTAGTTTTTGGTTTTGGAGCTTTATCAACAGTAGGATTTTGTAATCCAAAGTTTTGAACAACTAAGTCCATATCCTTTTTATCTACTACTTTATCAAAATTAAAGTCTGCTGAAGCTTTATTTGTACCCCAATACGTTTGTACAGCTATTGCATCTAACACATCAATTACATCATCTTTATTAACGTCTCCAGCTGCAGCTGTTAATAAACCTAGATTATATCTCTTACCAAGAGTTTCACCACGTACTTCATTTGATAAAAGTACTTGTCTGTTCATAGTAAAATGTCCTGGTACTTCAACTTTATAAGTATAAGGTTTTGGATCTGCTTTCAGTCCCTCTGCACTATATGTTCCACTTTTGTTAATTGTAGGTTGAACAGTTGTTTTTCCATCATAAGACGTAACTGTAACTTTTGCACCAATTGCACTTTGATCAAGCGCATAATTTTGCTGACCTGTTGCTGGATCAATTGTTCCTTCTAAACGTAATGCTCCATCAATTTTAGAATAAGTATTCTTAATTTTATAAGATTCCATGTACGCATACACATCATTAGTCTGAACATTTGATTGGTCAGTTGTTGATGCTGTCATTCCATACCAGTCATTTGGGATAAAATTTGTATATTTCTCTGCTGTTTTCATATCAAAATTAAATAATTGTAAGTCTTCTGGTAAAGCTTTTGTTCCATTATAAGTAAATGTAAATGTATAAAGCTGACTTATTCCAGAAGGTACTGAAGTTACAGAAACTTGTGCATCACCATATTGTTTTACTGCATCATTTACAACGACATTTTGAATTGTTGCAAGATTTGGATCAACTGTAAATTTAATTTTAGTTGTTTTTAAGTTTTTAATATTATTTGAACGAACACTATAATTTACCGTATCGCCTGTTGTTACTGTTTGTTTATTTGCTTTTAAGTAGTAGTATGGGAAATTTTGGTCCACGAATACTAGTCTTAACATATTTGCAGCATTTCCAGTAAAGTTTCTTGCTGCATCCATACCATAGAAAGAAACTTGTAAAGGTGTATCACGCTTATTAACTAAAATCTGGTCAGTATAGTTTCCGTTCTTATCCGTTTTAATTGGATTAGCTGGGAACGGACTATCGTAAAATGATACGACTGCATTATTTGACTGATCTACTGAGAAACCTAAGCGATTTGCTTCAGCAGTTTCGGGATCATTTAGATTAATGTTAAAGTCATATAAGAATTGTCCTTTTGAATCAAATTGACTATCTTTGTATTCAATTACTTTTTGATCTAAAGAGTCAAAACTAGAAGTCATAGTAGGTGCTGCAACATCATAAACGAAACCAGCAGTTCTTACAAATGACTTACCTTTTTCATTTGTACCAACTAATTTTAATTTATAGTTTCCTGCTTTTGCTACTACTGGATCATTACTAATCGGATTTTTTGCATCACCAGTGAATGGATAATAAACTGAACTAAATCCTCTTCCAATAAAGTACTCTTGATTTTCATTCATTGTGATTGGTGTAAATGAACCAACTAAACCAAGATCTTCACCTGTTGTAGCATCTTGTAGTAATACATCTAATGTTTTCATGTGTGACTTTAATGAAAGATCGAATGATAAGAACGGAAATGCATTTGCTGGCCAGCTCGTATCATTACCAAACATTGGGTTGTCAATTTTAAAATAATCAATTCCTTCATCGACTACACGACCACCAAATGGAATTTGATATTGCTCAGTTGGATCCCCGGTATTTGTAAATGTAATAAAGCCTTCATATGTTCCTTTTTCTGCTGTTTTTGGAATGTTTAAGTTAAATTTGATATTCTTTTGGCTAATTCCATTTAATTTTACAGAAGTAGGTCCAGTTAACGTTACATTGTTCCCAGCTGCATCTTTAGATCCTCTTAATCCAGTTTGGAATTTCACATTTACATTAAATGTTTTCGCTTTTTCGCTACGATTTTTTAATGTAATATTGCGAGAATCTGAAATATCTTTATCATCGGAACCATATGATCCGAAGCTAATGCCACCAGTTAGTTCTTGAATAGACTTTTGTTTGCCATTAATATATGTCGGCGTTTGGTCTACTACTTCCAATTCTACATTCGAATGAATTGCTTCGTATGCATCAACACGTCCACTACCTGCTTCAAATACACTATAAGCTTTTGATAACGGATCAGCCGTGTTCATTAAAATCGATTTAATATCTTCAGGTTGTAGGTCTTTATTTGATTGAAGTAATAATGCTGATACACCTGCTACATAAGGTGTCGCCATCGATGTACCTGATAAGCGCTCATATGCATATTTGTAATCTTCAGGCTTTGATCCATCACCAGTTTTATTATTTACATAGTATGGTACCGTTGAAAGGATCGCCACACCAGGAGCTGTTACTTCAGGTTTAATATCATAGTTTACGCGAGATGGACCTCTTGAACTAAATCCTGCTAATTCATCTGATGCTGTTTGCACCTTTTTAAAGTCACCAAATGAGAATTCTGATTTACCAGCTTTGATAGCGGCTGCAATTTCTGTACCCTCTTGATTAGAAACAGAGAATGCTGGAATTGCATCAACTGATTCGCCTAGGAAAGATTGAATTGCACCTTCAGCTTGATTTGTTTCGTCGTTGTACATTAAAACGCCAACAGCACCTTTTGCTTTTGCATTTTTAATTTTATCGATTAATGCAATCGTTCCACGTTTAATGAAAGCAATTTTTCCATTTACATCTTTTCCATTGAAGTCTGCTGGATTACCTAAACCAACATCAACTAACTGATATGTTTTTCCTTTTAATGTTGTTAAGTCATCTGAATAATTACGAGCTAATTGTCTAACTGAATAGTTTTTGCCATTATTTACTCCAGCATATTGATAAACATCTAATGCGATTGATGATGCACCAACTGTTAATGCTAAAGCTGCAGCACCAGGTGAACCAAGCGTATACATTTGATCACCGCTATTTCCTGCTGCAACAACTGTAGTTACACCACTTAATACAGCATTATTTACAGCAATTGAAGTCGCATACAATGGATCATTTAACGTTGCACCTAATGACATATTAATAACATCCATACCGTCTTGAACGGCACGATCGATCCCTGCAATTATAGCTTCCTCAGTTCCAGATCCATAAGGTCCTAAAACTCGATAAGAATAAAGGTCAGCATCAGGTGCCGCTCCAACTGTTTTATATTCACTATTCGCAACACCACGTCCACCAATGATACCAGCTACATGTGTACCATGCTCAGTATAATAAGTTGATGAACCACTAATCTCAGGTTGCCCTGATTTTTTCCAATCTGCATATGTTGTTTCCATTGGATCATTATCGTTATCAACGAAATCATATCCACCTTTATAAGCATCCTTCAAGTCTGGGTGATGATAATCCATCCCTGTATCTAGAATCCCTACTTTAATTCCTTTACCTGTAAATCCTTCAGCATGTAAGCGATCTAGAGCATCATATGGTGTATAGTTTGCAACATTTGCTTCATCTGCTTTTAGTTGATCATTTTCTTTAGGTGGGTCAATTGTAAAAGTTTGGTTACTCCATACCTTTTTTACAGCTTTAGATTTTAGTAGATTCTTAATTTGATTTGCTGGTAATGTCATGGAGACACCATTAAATGCATGTTTATATGAATGATTAATTTTGTAATCTACTTTTTTACTTTTACCAGTTGTTAAAACTTGGTTAATATCTTTCGTAAAAGTATCATGGTCTTGATCGATTTGCTTTTCTGCATCTGATTTTGTTAAAGTTTTACCTTCTACACTCGCTTCAATTTGTGCGACTTTAACTGGCTTACTAGCAAACTCTACAATGACTTTTGTTTGATCAGTAGAGTCCAAATTAATATTAGAGGAAATTTGCAGCCCAGAGTCTTCACTAGTTGAAAGCTGCTTTAGAGCTGCTCTTTGCTCTGAACTTAAACTTGTCAAAATATCTTCTGCTTTACTCGGACTTGCTGCATTTGATACATTTGTTACTTGTCCAAGAGAACCTAAAATAAAACTAGATGTTAAAGCTAAAACAGTAAAACTTTTTAGAACTTTACTTCTTTCTCTCTTTTCCCCCATTTTTCTTCCTCCAGTTCATTTTTCTTCTTAGTTTGCCTTTAACGTTAATTACTAGAATTAATTTTTTTGACAACTTCTTCTAGTAATCAACAAAATAGAATGACGTTTGTCGTTTTTTTCTATTAATTATATTATTGAGAATTTTCCATTTTTACGCAATTGGGTTATAAGAAACCCTGTTTTATCAACGTTTATCCAATTCACCTTAATAAAATCGACAAATAACAACATAATTCCCCTTCGGAATAAACCAATTTTAGATATTTTAAATTCACTAAATAAAAAATGCACTTTTTCTAGAAAAAAAGACAAAAAAAAAATACATAGACACGTTACTTAACGTTGTCTATATATTTCTCTTTTACATGCTCACAAATGTATGTTCAATTGACTCATACAACTCTGCGGCTTTTTGAAACTCTTTAATTTCTATATAGTATTTATATAATTTCTTACCAAACTGTTCGATATAAAATTTATTATTAGTAGAATAAAAGAATGGGAGTGCCTCATCCGATAGATATTGATAAAATTTTTCACGGGCTCCTTCAGCCTTAAGCTTAAATAGTTTAATCAATGTAATATGTACTGGGCTTTTTAACATTTTTGCTAATGCTAGTGCTCTTTTCATCACACTAAGAAGTATCTCTTTTTCTAATAGTGTCCCTTCTGTACATGTCTCTAAATAATTGCATAATCTTCTTAAGTAATTTATTGATTTTTTATTTTCGGTTTCATTAATACTTTCCTCAAAATAATACAATGCATTTTCATATTCTTCTCGCTTAAAGTATTTCACTCCAAGATTATTCAATAAAATAGCCTTTCGCTCTCGATCGCCTAATACTTCACAGTTATGAATTAAATCTTTATAGCGTTCTACAACTTCACTAAAATTCATTTCCAATTCACTACCGTACTGCAATAACATAAGTGATTCAGAACTAATTGCGAATAAATAATTATTCGTTCTTTGAAAAAACTTAAGTGCCATTTCGGCATATTTATACGCTAAGATTTTTGAACTTCCGAAATGATAGGCAATTGCTAAATGGTGATAGTATTCTTCATTTCGATACTCATCAATATTAATCATCTTTAATACTTTTATTGCCTTTTGATGGTCTTCATTACTTAGGCTAGTATAGTTCGATATATAGTACATACCTTGAAGATGATAGAATAAATTTTTCTCGAAAGGTGATAAATCATCAAATTCTTTTTTCACATATGTAAGTATTTGCTTAACCATATCTAAATTTTGATAATGAAAATAATATCTTGCTCTTAGTAAATTATAATGGGCTGCATATTGTGAATAATCAATAAAGGGCATTTGTTCAAGTTCTGCTTTAATTTCTACAATTTGAGCTTCTTTTTTCATGACTAATGCGTCGTGCCAAAGATGTAATTTTTTCTCTAAATTATAAAACGATTGGACTTCATGATTAATATTGATTCCTAAACGATCTGAAAATAAAGCGATAATATCAGGTGAGTACGCCGTCTTTCCTCTTTCTATTTTACTAACATGAGTAGTTGTACATATACCTTCTCCAAGCATCGCTTGAGTTAATCCCATTTTTTCACGATAAAACTTTATGATTTCCCCCTCAATCATATGCACCCTCCTCTATCTCTATAACCATATTTAACTAATTATTCTTTACTAAATTTTAATATCCTTTTAAGGAAAAAACAATTAATGATTTATACCTAGTACTAGTAAATTTCAATCCAAACCCAATACATTATTACTAAATAAAAGATAGGATTCGAAAATGAAATCCTATCTTAAAGACTAATTTATTTTTTTTATTTATTTCTAAAGACCTACCCAGAAACTATGTTAATTTTCAACTTTCGTCATTAAACCAAAGAAAAAAATTCCTCTTAACCCACTTATTTTGAAAATTTGCTATACTAAACATGTGTGAAAAAAATTTTTTTGACAAAAATGAATATATACGAAATAATTTTCACATGAAAGGGTTTTCATATTATTATTAAAAAAAACACTTTTTTCCTATATAATAAC